>CALFWI010000092.1 GCA_937928615.1 uncultured Saprospiraceae bacterium
AAACGATGGCCTTTTTCTGGATTTAAACGCCGATTAACAAATTTTTCATTGTATTCTCTAATATTTCTAGCATGCGCCTTTTTCAATAAATCGTATCGCTGATCCATTTCAATACAAAGCGAATTTAAAGTATGCACTACCTTATTTGTTTCGGTCGTAATGGGTTCGTCTTGATTAGGCAAATAGGCTAAAAAGTGATTTTCTAATTTGGAATAAGGAAATAATTCCACTTTCTTAGGATCCACCAATACTAGCTTTACCTGAGATGGGTGTTTTTTATACAATAAGGAATTAATGATGGTATTAATACCTACAGATTTACCTTGTCCAGTTGCACCCGCTACTAATAAGTGAGGCATCTTGGCTAAATCCGCCACAAATACTTCATTATTAATGGTCTTACCGAGCGCAATTGGCAAATCCATTTTTGCTCGCTTAAATTTTTCTGAAATTAACACTTCTTTTAAGGAAACGATTTGTTTTTTCTTATTTGGTACTTCAATACCGATGGTTCCTCGACCAGGAATAGGCGCAATAATCCGTATGCCTAAAGCGGATAAACTTAAGGCAATATCATCTTCTAGATTCTTAATCTTGGAAATTCTTACACCAGGTGCAGGGACTATTTCGTAAAGTGTAACGGTAGGTCCAACGGTTGCCCGAATTTTTGTAATCTCAATTTTATAATTCAATAAAGTTTCTATAATCTGGTCTTTATTCTGTTCTAATTCCGCTCTATCAATTTCTATTTTTTGGTCATCGTAGTCCTTTAATAAGGCTAGCACTGGACTTTCATAAGAAGATAAGTCTAGCGTAGGGTCATAAGGCTCCAAGTGTTGTTTGTTCTCTTTCTCAACCGAAAGAATAGGCTTTGGAATAGCATTTGGATTGATTTCAGGGTCTTTAAGCAATGGCTTTTTGGGTATAGCTGCTTCTGGTTGAG
Organism: uncultured Saprospiraceae bacterium; assembly: GCA_937928615.1. Taxonomy (GTDB): domain Bacteria; phylum Bacteroidota; class Bacteroidia; order Chitinophagales; family Saprospiraceae; genus JAFMDF01. The sequence continues at coordinate 944 of CALFWI010000092.1, forward strand.
GCGTTGGTGTAGGGGTAGTTGGCATCTGAATCTCTAATTCTGAATCAGTCGTTAGAGAAACTGGTTTTTGCCGTTTTTTATCTTTTAAACCAAAAGCTAGTTGACTGCCTTTCGGAACAGATTCTCCTGGTTTTAAAGTTGGTACTTTAGGTGTACCTAATGTTGGTTTGTTATTACCTTTAGAAGGTTGTTGTTTATTATCTGGTCTTGATTTATCAAAATCAGGTTTTCCTTTTTTAGGCCTTAATCCAACAGGTGGCTCTAAGGTGGCATCAGAAGAATCAATGCTTGGACCTCTTCTAACGTCCCTATTCATTACTTCTTTAGCATATAATTTGGTTTCATAAACGGCTTTTTTGTAAGTTAATTCATTATAGTTGGGATTAAACATCCAAGTGATAATTCCAAAAATGGCAAATAGGAAAATCACTATCATTCCTGCTGTTCCAACAAATCCTACTAAAAACGAATTGATGCCTTCCCCAAATGCGCCACCCCAAGGAAATTGAGATTCAGGCATTATAAATTCAAATAGGACAGATAGTAATAATAAAATGACTAAGGAATATTTGAAAGTGCTATAGAATTTGGTAAGCGGAATATTTTTTATCAGTCCTTTCCCAGCGCTATACATCAGAAAAATGAAAATAAAGGAAGGTATTCCGAAACCCCAATAGAAGAACATATTAGAGATAATTGCGCCCAATCGACCTAACCAATTTGCCATCTGCAAGTCACTCTGCGTGAATAGCGACCAAGAGAAACGCAAGACACGGTCTTGGTCTTCTTGCCAAGTAAATAAATACGAGGTGAAAGCAATGAAGAGATAAAAGGCGATGAACCAACAAAATATCCCCATTATTTTGGGGATTCGTTCATCTATGACATCGAATTTAAAGGTCCTTTTTGGTGGTGGCGCCTTTTTTTTCTGTTTGTTTGTAGCCATTTAAAAGGTTGTGTCCAGCTTTTTACTTGGATGTGGCACTATATTATTTCAATTGTGCCATCCTAATTTGTAAAATTACTGATGTAGTTATGTAGTAGTTGTTCGATTGAATAAAAAATCCTTTTATGGCTGCTGATTGTGTAAGATCTTTAACCTCGGACTTTTTTACTGGAACACTACCATTCTCATTAGTTCTATTCTAGCAAGAAAGATACCTAAAAAAATTGGAATTTAAAATTCTTGCTTTGTCCTATTGCAAAAGTACTTAAAAATAAAGGGAAAGGCTAATTTTTTTGACTAGAACTTATGATTAAATAAAACAATATGTGTTTTTAATATTGATTTAAATGTTTTGTGAAATAAATTGTGTTTATTAACTTTATTAAAATAAGAATACTAACTAATGAATAAATAGGTGATTTATACAAATTACTTCTAAATTTTAATCATCATCTAAAATACAATTGCTAAATAAATGAAGACATGAAAGAACCTATTACACTTAATTTACAAGAAGCTAACTTATCAGTTGTTTTTCAAAAATTGGGAAACATGGAATGGTACAAAATGCGGCAAAAACAAGTGCCTATTTTTGAGGATTATGACTTTTTGATGATACTGGATTTTCATCACTATAGAGAAAGAGATTTTGATTTGGCTAAAATGTATATGGCACTTTTTACACTATTTGGTGGATATAATAATTACGATGATTACAAATGTTCTTTTTCATACAAATTCAAATTGATTATTCAGAAAAAGAAAAAAAAATATACTTACGGACTGAGTATGTTTGATATGAAAGGGAATATGCCCTATTTTACTTATTACAGGAAACCTCAAGGAAGAGAAAATTCAAATGCATACCAAACTCCTCTTGATAATGAGTTTTCGAAGGAGGAGATGAGGCTGTGTACGATAACTTTTATTTCTTTTTTAGAAGGTTTTTATTTAGGATATAAGCCATATTTTGATAAGGCTTTTTATCGAGTTAATAGGGCTGGTTACATGATTTATGGTTTTAAAAAAGGAAAATTCTTTGTTAATTGTTATCCAAGTGAAAAAGAAAAAGACTACAAACGATTTCAAAAAAAAATAACCTCTTTCGAGAAGAAAAAATATATGGGAACAGATATGAGTACAGATTTCTGGGACTAAAAATATATCGAAGCAAAAGAATTAACCCTTCTCTAAGTATACTTTAAAAGTAGCCATTAAAGCATCTATTTTTTCAATAGCGGTTACATCATTTAACCGTCCATTAACATCCACTTTTTTCCCAATTCCCTGCAACAATAATTTCAACTCAGGAGGAATGGGCGC
>CALFWI010000093.1 GCA_937928615.1 uncultured Saprospiraceae bacterium
TTTTCTTTTTAAACAAAAGGGTAATTCGTTTATTCATAATTTTTGTTTTTGTTGCTACGAAGCTATTAGCAGGCAAGTTTTCACCTAATTGCTCCGTTAGCAGTAGAATAAGATAATGAGGGGGAATTGTAGGGCAAAGATGCGCTAGAAGTGAGCACATGAACTAGGATTTTTCCCGCAAGAGGTAGGATTTTTCCCGCAATTTAGGTCAATTACGAGCTTTCTTATTTTAAATATTTAGAAAAGTAGAGAGTGGTCGATATTTGAGTAGGTTCCAGGGCACAAATCAAAGAAATAGCAGGGCAGTATAAGGAATTAGAAAAACGAGGGGTGAATATGATTTTAGTTAGTCCACAACCGCATAAATACACTGCTTCCTTAGCTAAAAAATTTCAAGTCGGCTTTCATTTTTTAGTAGATAAAGGAAATCAAGTAGCGCAGCAATTAAATATATTAAGTAAGAATGGCTTACCTTTTGGTTTTCAGGCATTAGGGTATGATTCAGACACAGTAATGCCTACGATTATCATTACAGATAAAAATGGTAAAATACTATTTGCTGATTTAACCGATAATTATAGAGTTAGACCAGAACCTAGCACCTTCCTAAAAGTTTTAGATGGTGTTCCTATTTAAAACACCCTATTAATTCACTATTATTTTTTGTATATTTTTTTGTAAAGGCTTAAAATTAAGCAAACTTTACTCGATAGATTAGGCATCTATAGACAAGAGGCAAGCTCAGGAATGAGCAACTGCACCTTTGCGTAAGGCAGCATTCAAGTAATCTATAGCGTGTTTGACGGTACAGATTTTTTCTGCTTCTATGGTAGGAATACTAAGGTCAAATCTTAATTCAAATTCCATCACCATTTCTGTGAAGTCAAGAGAATCAAGCCCTAAATCCTTACTAAAATTAGCTTTTTCGGTAATTGCTCTTTCAGCAATACCCATATCACTTAGCACAGAGATGACCTCTCGCTTAATGTCAATTTGCGTCATATTATTTTAGTTTTAAATGCAGTTCTTAAATCAAATTGATTATAAAACAGTTTTTTTACAAAAAAAGCTGCCTAATAATCGATTTAATTTTTCTTTTAAGAACGCAATATAAAAAATTTTATTTTGGCAAAACGGATTATAACTAAAAACAATATATAAAATTATTTCATTTTAGCTATTTACTCATAATGTAGGAAGTAGAAGCTGTTAGACAATTCTCAATCAATAGAATTCAGTATCGTAAAACATTACTATTACAGCATTTACCAACTGATGCTAACTTCTATCCAAAATAACTTCTTTTAGACCTAATAAATTGAATTTAGGTCCACTTAATACTGACTGCAAATTGTCAAAACCGAAGATTCTAAACAACATTTAATTCCTCGCCGCATACCGTTCAAAATATAAACATTCTTCTACTACTTCTTCATAAAAAGCAGTTTCTGTATAATAGTCTTTAAGGATGTTAAAGTATTGTCTATACTCCGCTGTCACATAGGGGATTTGATTGTCATAAAAAGAATAATCACTGCCTTTACTCGTAAAAAATTGGTTTTGCTGACATTTTGCCGCCATAAATGCGGCTCTTGCACCTAGTTCCGCATTCTTAGATAAGCGGAAAGCTTTGTCATAATAATAAAGCGGCAAAGAACAATTGACGGTTTCATGATTGCCAAAAGGCGCGCCTCTTGTAGCAAACACTGCTTCTCCTGATTTCAAACCATACCAACTTGAGCCACTACGAAAATAATCTGCGACTTCCCATTCATAGCCAAAATAAGTCATGTTGTACAAAGCGTTTCCTATCTGATAATAATAGGCAGGCGCCTTTTCCATATCCGCTTTGGCCTTGTATTCCAATTCTAAAATTTGTTCTAAAATAATTGTTTTATTATAGCCTGCCGTATCAATAATGCGACAATTAACACAGTCGATAGGCATCTCTCTGAAAGGATTAAATAAGCCATAATCAGCTCTATCTTTTCGAGGCATTTGTCGGTAAGCCTCTAAAGCAGATTCTAATTGCATTTGTCCCAAATAATAAGTGCCTTTTAAATCCCATAAATCACTTTCAATAGTCGTCACGCCATCACTTTTTAACACCATTTCATCTTCTAATCTACTTCTTTTTTCTTTTTGGCAAATGGCAATCAATTCTTCGATTAACCCTAATTGGGGATTATATCTTAGTTCTTTTAAAGTATGCTCTTCTAAGAAGGCTTTTCCTTCAAAACCTTGTTCGTGGTATAAATAAGCCAATTTATCTTTCACAAATTTTCCAAAATCGGGATATTTTGTAAATAAGGTAGTCCGTTCATAACTCACAATTAAGTCCTCCATTTCAGGGTTTATTTTTTCCAAACCGTCAATATTGGCGACCATAATTAAAGCTTCCAATTGTTCTGCTAATATTTCATCTGTAATTCCTCCTTTGAGGTGCCCTAAAGTATTTTTTGCCGCATAATAATCGCCACCTAACAACTCTAAGTAACCTTCTGCAATTTGCCATAAAGCAGGCGTTGCTACTTTATTTTCTTCGCCCACTAGTAAGACTAATTTAAGTAAATCTAATAAACTTTTACCAACTTGTTTTCTTGGAATTTGATGATACCGCCAGTTATTTTTTTTGTTTTTATTAAAATCCGCACCTAGTAAGTCTTTTTCTAATTTTTGGATTTCTCGAACTAAGAGAAACTCCAAATGTTCATTCTTAGGATTAATATGGTAAATAGCTTCCATATCCTCTACCGCCAAACTATTTGGGTCATTTGCTCTAAGTGCATAAAGTGTTGCTCGTTCTTCATCCGTTTGACACAAACGAAGACACGCCGCCCATTCTTCATCCGATTTTATAGTAAAACTCTGATAAGCCGTTGCGCGCTTACTTGGCGTATTTTGAAAAATTCTACTGTATAAATAAGCTGCTTCTACATTTCGACCTAAGCCCATTAACGCACCTGCTTTATGCCCTTCAATCCAGTCTTCAATTAGACTTGGGTTATTGTCTGTTTTGGGTAATAAATTGTCGTATAAGGCTAAAGTCTGTACATAATCTCTTTTATAATGTGCCAATCGAATTAGTTGATAAGCATAGCGTAATTTAAAATAATGTGATTTCGTTTTTTTAAATTCCTTCAATCCATCCTTGATTAAAAATTGCATAGCAACGGTATCTCTTTGAGTTGGATTCCAACTACTCCCTGCTATGACATGCGGTTCACAACGCTTAGCAAAAATCAGGTAATCGACCGCTTCTTCACATTTGTTTCGATGTAAATGACGGGCAAAAGTATTCCCTGCCAATTGTCCAGTTAATTGACTATTCTTTTGTCCAATTAACTTTTTCAAGCGCCGCATTTGGGTCAAGGATGCCTTATAGATAATAAACTGTAAATCTATCAATTTAGCCACCTGACAGAAGCGTTCATTCCATTCTGTTAGGTTATCTTTTTGTTGAATATCCTCCGTTGGTTTTAATCGTTTATATATTTTTTCAAAACCTGCAAAATAAGGCGCTTTAGGGGCATCAAGGTCAATAATATTAGGATTCAAAAAAGAATAGCCATAGAAGGTTTTATCCACATAAGGGCCACAACCTTTGGAGATTTTAGTAGGCAAAGCTAACAATATAAAAAAACAACTTAGCCCTATTCCCATAGTGACCAATTGCCTAAAATCATTTCGTATTTCTTTCAAATTGTTGAATTATTTCTTTTAATTCAGCTATTTCAAACTGCTGAATAACCATTGAATCTAAATGATAAAACACAATACTTCTATCTGCTTTTTTTAACTGCTTTTGCAGCAATGCAGTTGCTGTCTTTAAAGCCAAAGTTTCTACTTTTTCTAAACGAATCCTATCATTTTTATATAAATAGACTCCATTAAGATACGTACTTTTTATTACTTCCCAATGATTTTTATCAATTTTGGTAAATCGTTGATCATCACTCAAATCCTGCGCTGTCAACTGATTTAATAACTTTATCATTTTATCCTGCCGAAATAAAACGCCCCATTGAAACAAAGGCAAGGCTACATCTAAGGGTAAAGGGTATGCCGCTAATTTATCCAAATATTTAGCCCCAATTGCATTATCTAAAATAGAATTAATCGTCGTCCTTTTTTGGACTTCGCCCATATTGTAATACATCAGCATCCCTCGGTTCACAGGCGGAATTCCTGTTTTTTGTGCATATTTTATTTGATGTAAACGAATGGTCGCAGACAGCTCAATTCCTAAAGGATTAAAGGTTTTATTGAATATCGCTAATAAATCAAAATACTTAGCTTGTGTACTTTGGGTCCAATCGCAATCAAATTGAATCTCTTTAATAGCTTGGTCAGGAAATGCAGTCATTTGCCCCTGCAATTTTTGCGCTATTTTATGCGCTAAATTTGTGATTTGGCCAGTTGAAATTTCTACTAAAGTCCGATTAGTAATAAATACAGTGGGGATAATTTCCAGTGTTTCAGGTAAATTGGTTGATAAGGACATCGTTGCTAAAGCGGTAGCTTCTTGTCGATTGAAATCCCAATCAACATCAAAGAACTTCGGATAAATTTTTTGAATGGATAAATCAGACAGGTACTTTTTTTCCAGTTCAGACAGCGATAAATTGGTTTGCCAATGGTAGAAAGCAGGTTGAATCTCTATTTTTTTGGGTTCGCAACTATAGGTAAGAAAAAAGAAGCAAAATAAGGCGATTTTATAGAAAGGAGATAAACGAGGTTTCAATTTTTGATTTTCGATAACAACGTCCAATTTTCAATTTTAAATTAAAAATTGGACGTTGGGAATTGATAATTACTAAAGATGCCGTTCTGCATGATAAGAAGACCGAACCAATGGTCCACTTTCTACAAAATCAAACCCTTTCTCCAAGCCCACCACTTTATATTCGGCAAATTTTTCAGGCGTAACAAAGGAATCTACCGCCAAATGCATTTTAGTCGGTTGTAAATATTGTCCGATAGTAATGACGTCACAACCATGAGCGACTAAGTCATCCATCGTTTTGTAAACTTCTTCGTCCGTTTCTCCCAATCCAACCATGATGCCAGATTTGGTTCGTTTCCCAAAATCCTTAGTCCGTTGAATCTGTTCCAAACTTCGGTGATATTTAGCTTGTGGACGGACTTTGCGGTACAAGCGTTCTACCGTCTCCATATTATGAGAAACTACTTCTTGTCCGCCACTAATCATTCGCTCCAGAGCTGCCCAATTAGCTTTAGTATCGGGGATTAACGTTTCGATAGTTGTCGTTGGAGACAGCTCTTTGGTCAATTTGACCGTCTGGTACCAAACTTCTGCACCACGGTCTTTTAATTCATCTCGATTAACGGAAGTAATAACGGCATGCTTTACCTCCATCAATTTAATGGCCTCTGCTACTCTTCTCGGCTCATCCTCATCATATTCTGGCGGGCGACCAGTTTTCACTGCACAAAAAGAACAAGAACGAGTACAAGTATTCCCCAAAATCATGAAAGTAGCCGTACCTGCGCCCCAACATTCGCCCATATTCGGGCAATTTCCACTCTGACAAATGGTATGTAACTTATATTTATCCACCAAATTACGCACCTTCTTAAACTCTTCTCCAATGGGTAATTTTACCCTCAACCAACTAGGCTTGCGCTTTCTAGGTTCTTTTTTTGGTTTATTAACTATTGGTAATTCTATCATATTCGCTGGTTGCTGGTTGCTGGTTACTGGTTGCTAATTAAAGCAATTCCAATATGTAACAACCTTATTCTAAAAGAAAGGGTTTACCGAACGTAAAGTTGGTAAACCCCAATATATTTTTAATAACAATTTTTGTAACAAAGAGTTGATTAGAAGGTTATTAAAATTTCAATATTAACCGAAACTCTATATATAACGCATCACTAATAACTCATCAATATACTAACTTCGTTTACCTAGTTGCAAACTTACGAATAGATTTATAAAAAACTGCCTATTTTGCACACCTTCTAAACCATCGTCTACTAAAATGTTTGCTTTCTGCAAATAGAAATCACCCATGATGCCAATATCCATTGCTTTTACATATTCATCGAATGCTCCCCAATCAAAATGAAAACTAAATTTAGCTTGTGCTCCAGGCAAGAAGGACAATTCTGTGATGCCTTTACTAAAAGGCGCAGCTCCTTGAATAATATTAGGGTCTAAAAAATCATCTCTATTCTGTTCGCTAAATTTTTCTTCAGAGGCAAAAGGAACGCCTGTATCTAAAGCCTTGCTCAATTCTAAATAATAGGGTTTTAGAATACCTATAGAAGGGCCTATTTCATAGCTGATACCTATTGCCACACCTCTAGTACTTGCTTTTTCGGAAAAGTATTTTTTAGTTCCCCAACCACCTCTTAATGCAAACATAGAATTTTGTTTACCAAAAAAGAAAGAACGTTCCCCTCCAAAACGTCGAGAAAATTGATCGTTCTGCTTAAATTCTTTTGGGTGTCTAAGGTTACCAAGTTCAAAGTGATAAAAACGAGTTTTATCATAAGAAATAATTTTACCTACATTAACCGCAAAAGAGAATCCTCGGAAAGTATTAATCCGAAAATCAAAAGTCATTTCTTTATTATATACAATTCCTTGCTTAGAAAAAGTACGATTTCTAGGTTGTATTGTTTGAGCGAGCAAACTAATATAACCAAAACAACCAATTGTGAGAAGGAGGAAAAGTTTTTTCATATCGTTAATACAAGTAAATTTAGTAAAATGTTTAAGGTTGTCAACGATGGTGATGGTCTAAAATGAAAACTAATTCGCCAATTAATCAAAGAATATTTAAGCCAATTGTTAGCTTTTCTATTTAGTTAAGAATTTAGGGGTAATTAATTCAGTAAACAACGCTAAAAATACAATTTACTGAAAATCAATTATTTAATAAATGTTTTTTAGTAAAGTATGCTCCTAAAAAAAAGGCAGTCATATGAAATTCATCTGCCATACTCAAATATATGAAAATTAATCTTCTAATGATAGTTTCTTTACCAAACTAAATAGCTTTTTTATAGAAAAAAGAAGAAAAATATTTGGAGAAGTAGGCAGGAAGACGTTCTTAAAGGTTTTTTGGTCATTTTTTATCGACCACTCTAACGTATCAGATAATTTGAAATTATCAGATACGGTCATCCGTTAGTCGAATATTTCCAATAATAACTGCTAATAATTTACTTCCATTTGCATTTTGTTTTTTAATTTAGCATCTTCACATTTGTGAACCAAGGGATGAGAAAATAATAACCTCACCATTTCTGGTACTTTATTGTGCCTCACCCGCATTAAATTTACTAAAGCTCGGTTAATGAGTAAACGCCAACGTCGACTAGCAGCCATCATGTTTACAGACATTGTGGGATATTCTGCCATGATGCAGAAAGATGAGGTCATTACCAGTCGCCTCAGAAATCGCCATCGAGAAGTATTCACTCGGTTGACAGAGCAATATGATGGAGAAATTCTACAATATTACGGAGACGGAACTTTAAGTATCTTTTATAGTACAGCAGCAGCAGTAGAATGTGCCGTTGATATTCAGCGAGAATTAAAGCAAGACCCTAAAGTGCCTTTGCGAATAGGGATTCATACAGGAGATATAACTTTTAGTAATGAAGATGTTTTTGGAGATGGCGTCAATATTGCCTCCCGAGTAGAATCTTTATGCGTACCTGGAGGAATTTTCGTTACGGGAAAAGTATATGATGATATAAAAAATCACCCAACCATTCGAGCAACATCAGTTGGTGACTTTGGGCTAAAAAACATTAAGGATAATACCTCCATTTATGCCATTTCTAATCCAGGAATTACGGTACCTAGCAGGAGATTGGAAAGTCCAACTACCAGAAACGATAACTCAAATAATAGAAAAAACAGAAAAGCTAAGAAAAAGAAGGTATCGACAGTGGCTAAAAGCAAGGAAACAGCAACAAAATTGGCTTTTCCTTTTGGTTTGTTTGGCGTGCATCGTTTTTATTTAGGCCAAAAGTTATTAGGTATTCTCTATCCAATTGCCTTTATTATTGGCATCGCCGAAGGAGAAGCTTTAATGATTTGTGCGCCACCAATCATTAGTTTTTTAGACATGTTACTCTTCAAGTCTATGTCGGAAGAAGAATTTGATGCAAAGTATAACAAAAATGTACCGTCAATAGATTCCTCAAGCATAATAGCAGACGGAACAGAAAATGAATTGGTACAAGAACAACAATTGAGTAGCCAAAAAAGCTATTTAAAAGCACAGTTTGTTCGGCATAAAAAAGCAGGAGAAAATTATTTAAATGACTATGATTACATAACAGCTATTGAAGAATTTACGAAAGCAAATGAACTAAAATATGATGATGCACCTGTTCATTTTTATTTAGCTCGTTGTTATTCAATGATGGAAGACACAAAGAATGCACTGATTCATTTGGATGCAGCCATCGCTTTTGGCATCCCGCCTCGTCAAATTAATGCCACCAATGATTTAGCATTTTTACGAATGCAACCCGAGTTTCAAACTTTTGAAGCGAGTAATTATCGTTTTCAAGAGGAAGGACAATCTAGAAAAAGGAGCATTCCTAAAAAAACAGTCAAACCTATCAAAAAACAAACACCACCTAAACCTAAAGTGGTAGATATGGACGCACCACCACCAGATTTTCTAGAAAAATTACAAAAATTAAGTGAATTACGAGAGAAGGGGTATTTGACAGAAGAAGAATTTGTCAAACAAAAAGAGAAATTACGGTTGAAGTAACGATGAATGATGAACTATAAACGATGAATTGTAGCTATGCTACAATAGTTTTTTTATAAAGTATGTTAATTGCTAAATTGTTATATTGTTGGAGGGCAGCATCTTAAAATAGGTTTAAACGCTCCATATTCAACAATATATACCGCATCAGGGTAAAAAATAGACTTTCTGTTGAAGATTGTTATATTGTTGAATTGTTACATTGCTTAATAATTGTAGCTTAAAATAGGGATAAAACCCTACTCAACAATATAACCATAAAACAATATAATCAATACACCTCTTCTAATTCAGGAATTTGTTTAGGCTTACTTATTTTTTTTTCGATTGCTTCTTTTGGAGAATTATGATGATTGCAACCTTTTTTACAGACTTGCAATAATTGCCAATTGACATAATGCGCATAAGCCACAATTAAGCCACCGATAACCACCAAAATATCTCCAATATGGTGTGGAACTAAGCGACTCACAATTAAAAAAACAAAGCCACTTAACACAATATTGACTGCCTTCTTTTGTTGGTGGTGTCTCTTATAGCTTGACCATAAGGACCAATACGCCAAGATAATACTGACGGCAATAAATCCTAATTCGACGGTATGATTAGCTAACCAAGCAAAGCTTCCTAAAGAACCGAATAACAAAATTAAGGGTACAGCTGCACAGTGCAAGGCACATAAAAAAGAAGCTAAAAAACCCCAAAAATCTAAGTTATTATTGATGAATTTGCTCATTTCTTAAGTTTTGCTATCTTTTTTTGAATTTGTTTGATTAATTGGTTCGCCTGTTCATTCAAATAAAGTAATTCTTTACCATTTGGTTCATAGGCATCTTCTGACTTAGCTATATCATCTTGGTAGGCTTGAAATCTACCTTGTTCCCCTATAATTTCATTCACTCCATCAATAAAGGATAGCTCTTTTTCTGTTAAAGTCCGACCTTGAACCATGATATTATTTCGCTCCACCCGAAGATTTTGTATATCTTCTTTAATACTTAATTGAATACTATCTGTCGCAGTCTTTAAAGTATTTGCTTGAGCAAAGTAATCAACCCCTGCATCCTTAATTTTAGGCGTACAAGCGACCAAAGCAACCACAAACAATAAAGGAATAATGAAAAATTTATTCATTAACTATAAATAATGGGTAAATAGAAAAGTAAAGCTAAAAGCTATATGCAATAACGTTGCAAAAATACAAATTGTTTTCTAAATGCAGCATAGTTGCATTAATTATTTTTTCCACCAATTATCGTCCCCCTCTTCATCGGCTCCATTGCCAAAACCATAATCGTGTGGATTCCCTTGTTCATCATCATATTTAGGGTCTAAATGATAAGGGTAATATTTCATATACTCATCGCCATGTTTCCTTTTAATATGTTCCACTTCAATGTCTAATTTTCTTTGTCGTTCTTCTTCAGGGCTTAAATCTTCGTCAACAAAATTAGCAGATAATTCTTCAAAATAAGCGCAATGGCAATAATCCCCCATTAAACAATTTGGATTTGATTGATTGGTTTCGCATAATTCAAAGAAACCCATGTGCCACTGCTTTTGAATAGCTTCTTGGCTAAAATTTGTACGGATTACTTCGTATCGAATACGATATGGTAAGTTAAAAATAAAAGTCGCATAATAATTATAGGCCTTTAGCATGTCTTCTAATGCCCTATAAATCAGGTCAATTTGTTCATCTGATAATAATTTTTCTGGTGGGAGTTGAGATTGTTTAATCCCGGTCCATGTCTCTAATTGGATGCGAGGTGCCGTTTTTTCTTCTGCTTCATCAGATATCCAATCGGCTAAAGAAACAGCCTCTTTTTCGCTACTAGCGTAAGGCCAATTTACATTTTCTGTCGCATATTTAATATCTGCTAACAGTTGTTCTAAGTATTTGTCCATAGTGAATTATAATGCTGAGTTAATAAATGTTGAATTTTGAATAACACAAATATTTGATTATCAAAAATTTAGTGTTAAAAAAGTACATTTATTGCATCGTTGATAGTGTGTAGTTGTCTTTTACTTGGGCAAGATATAAAAGTTTTAAAAACTAGAGAATAGTATAGTCTAACAAAAATTTCTTAGGGGGATACCTTACCGTTTATTAAAACATATAAAAAAATTAAGTTATTTATTATGCACAAAAAGAAAACCGACGCTAGTGGCCGGTTCATGGGATGTGTTTTGTTTTAAACTTAGGTATTTGTTTGTTGTGCTAAATGTAAATAGAAAGTAGTGTTTTAATATATTCGGGTCTTGGTTAGTTTTTAAAGAAGCCCGACACTTTAGGTCGGGCATTTCGTTCATAGGATTATAAAAACGGTGTTTGTTCTAAAAATGAATGTGTTTGTTTTAGGATATACTGCAAACTGCCTACTGCAAATTGCTTACTGTTCATGTGTTGTTCTAGAATGTCAAAGGATTATAATTTGTTGTTGAAGAGACCGAGTCGTGATTTGACTCGGTCTTTTCATTCATGGGATTATAGCCGTTTATTTGCGTCTTAAGAATAATGTCAAGATATGTTCATGGTCAGAGGTTGTTGTTGTGTTGGGATAAATGTTCATGAATGCGCCAACCTCTGATGTTGTTCTGAGTAGAAAACGTTGATTTTAATGTGGGATTTAAATCTCGGCTTTCTTTTAGGATAATTTGTCAAGTAGGATTGTTCAAGTCCTTATTTATTTATGGGATTATAATTTGTTGTTCTTTTTTTGTGGGATTGTAAACCTCGAAACGTTTTCCGATTAATTACACTACAAAGATATGGGCGATAAAAGGTTTAAAAAATTACAAATTCCTATATTTTTCAATAAATAATTTATTAAAAACAATTATTAATAAACCATAATAAACTGTTAATCAATTAATTATAATGTAAAAATTAATAGCATTTTTCAATAAAAACAGACAAAATATATTAGTTTTTTATTTAATTTTTATTGAAATATATTTTTTTAGGCAATTAAATAGGTAGAACATCGGTAAAATACTGCCGATAGTATTCAATTTTTTTGATAACTATTATAAGTTTTATCGTTGCAGGCTGCTATAAAAATTATTTGTCAAATAATAGATATAGGAAATATCAATTCTTTAACGCCTTTTCTAACAAAACTTAACACAAAAAGACTAGTATGCTATTCCAGTATTCATTAATTTTGCGTTAAATGAATGTAAATTAAAAGTTTAGTATTTATTAATTTCTATCATGAAAATTTTAAAATGAGTAATTTATCCAAGGATTATTCTAATTTGGGCATTCAATTAAAACAAGAAGCAATTCTTTTTCAAAAAGAGGAAACGACTGCAGTCAAAATGGATAAAAAAATTAAAGTTTTAGTGATTGGAGAAGTAGGTTATTATAGCCTATTTGCGGAAGGATATTTGCGGTTTTACTCTGCGCAAAAATTAAAAATTAAAACGACCGCATTAGATAAACTAGCGGTTAGTAAAAAAGTAGCTAAGATATTAGAAGATGATATGATTCTTTCTAAGGAAAATCTAATTTCGTTAGAAGAGGGTATTAAAACAGACCCTGCTTATCTATTATTAATAGGTGAAATACCTGCTGATTTTCCTATTAAAAATAAAAAATTAATCAGTCAGTCCATAAAAATAAAGAAAGGCTTATCCTTAGAAGAAGAAAGAGATACTATCAAAAAGAAAGTATTAAAGTTTTTGGACAAACAAGGGCTTTACGGAGAATAACGAAACGAAAAACATGACACTCAAAACCCTACTTAAACTTCAACTAGCTTATTATGCCTTAGGCATGCTTTTTAATGCAGGCAGTTGGTTGAGTCTTTCCAACGGCGCACAACAATGGACACCCAACGCCCCTATTCCCGCCGCCATGTTTATGACGCTTTATGCAACTTTCTTAATCCCAGGATTTCTAAAAAAAGTAACTTTTTATAGAATATTAATGGGTATTGCTGTACTTTTAATGGGTTATGGAGGAGTTATTAAGCATATTGATTTAATCCAAAATTCACCAGAATTATATTGTTGTACTGCCGCCATGATTGTTGGCCCAGGCATTAATGTATTTGGATTGATATTGAATATAATGGGGGCTAGTGGGAAGTTTAATGAGTAAATAAATGAGTAGATGAGTAAATATTAGGGTTCTTTGACAATTTTTGCAAAAGATACTTTAATAGTCTCATCGGACGGCGAAGCCATCCGACGAGACGGTCATTCCCGTCGGATGACTTCGTCGTCCGATGGGAACAATGCACAAATTGTCAAAGAGCCAATATTAGACCGAGACTGTTTAGTTAACTGTGTTTAAACAAAAAATAGGTTTGAAAATCAAGATTAACTGCCTACTGCCACTGTTTACTACCTGCTGTAAACTTATTCATCTACTCATTAAGCATTTACGCATATCGTCTTTATCAATCCTTCAATAAAGCATCCTGACTATAAATTCGCCCATTGACAATCGTCCATTCAATGCCTCTAATATTTTTAATATCGGTTAGGGGATTTTCTTTGACTATCACTAAATCGGCTAATTTTCCAACTTCTAAAGTACCCATATCTTCTTCTGTTCCCAAGACTTTTGCATTATTAATAGTCACCGTTTGTAATACCTCAAAAGTAGATAGTCCTGCCGCTTGATAAGCTTCTAATTCTAGATGTAAACCAAAACCATAAGGCAAAATTGGTCCATCGGTGCCAGCAGAAATTAATCCACCTTTAGCTTGTACGTCTTTAATCATTTTACCAGCATTCGCAAATCTTTTAGCCCAACCTTTTTTATCTTTTTTTACTTGTTCTATTCCGCTTCTAGCATTTTGAATATTAAACGGTGTTTCCAATTTTTGAAGCCGTTCATCTTCTAGCAGTAATGGATTCTTTTCTAGTAAATAATTATAGCTTACATAAATACCAATAGTCGGGGTAAAGCTCATACCTGATTTAGCAATCAACGTACTGACATCATCATAGGACGACAAAGTAGCCGTCAATTTAGGCAAATACCCTCTACGACTAGTCCCAGCAATATGTTCAATGCCATCAATACCATAAGCCGTTGCGGGATATAATTCGTGAGACGTAACGGGCAGGCCTAATTGATGCGCTTTTTCAATCACTCGTTTTTGCACAGGGTCAGGTAACCGCACATAAGTTTTAATCATATCATAATCCAAAACGGACGCTCGTTCCAATTCTAATTCCAATTGCGCAGGAGAGGTAAACGCATAACTTCCTCCATAATAAATCCGATTGCCATCAATTGGACTACCTGTAAAAAAGATTCTTGGACCAATATAATTCCCTTCGTCTGTTGCCTCTCTCCTATTCAAGGCATCATAAGGGTCGGTTGCAGGGTCTCGGGTAGCCGTTACGCCCCAAGCCAACCATTTTTTACCTAAATTTTGTCC
>CALFWI010000094.1 GCA_937928615.1 uncultured Saprospiraceae bacterium
TCTTTGACAATTTTTGCATTGCTATCAATCACGAAGTGATTAAACTATAATAACTCCGTATGAAATGCGGAGAATGCTGGCAGATTCGAGTCTCACAATCCTGAAAGGATTGAACTTGTGCAAAAATTGTCAAAGACCCAAATAAACTTGTTTATTAAAAAGATAAGAGAGAGCTAGATGGATCTATCCGTTTAGCTCTTTTTCATTTTACTAAGCAAAAAAGGAACTTTTCCGTTAACTATCCGATTATTATATCAATTCAATTGAAAATAATTTTTAGTGCGTAAAAAGAACCGCTTGAATAATCAGCGGATTCTCTTTAATTTTGCGCCTTCTTATAAGGAAGTTATTACTTCATGTTATTAAAAGTTATTTTTTACAGATAATAAATAACCGCCAATTATTGCTAATAAGTAATACTAAAAATAACTCCGATTAAAATCGGGGTAAACTGGGACAAGTTACGGAGAACAACTATAATTCGTGGGGATAATAAATTGGTGGGGAATTAAATACAAAATGTCCAACTTATTTTTTATCAGTTACTAACTTCCATTATTTAAACCTTCATTATTCAAAATTATCATGGGTAAGCGTACAGAAATTGTTGATGTTCTAAAAACTCCACAGATTGGAGCAACGATAACCGTTAAAGGCTGGGTTCGAGCATTTCGAAGTAATCGGTTTGTGGCATTAAATGATGGCTCTACTTTCAATACAGTACAAGTAGTCATTGACCCTGATAAAATTGATGAAGCAACCATAAAGCGAATTGGCTTCCATGCTTGTATCGCTGCCACGGGGGAATTAGTGGAATCGAAAGGTGCTGGTCAAGCAGTAGAATTAATGGCAGACACCGTAGAAATTTTAGGAGATACGGATGGATCAGCATATCCATTACAAGCCAAGAAGCAAACAATGGAATTCTTGCGGGAAAAGGCGCACTTTAGAATGCGGACCAACACGTTTAGCGCAGTCTTCCGAATTCGACATGGTGTAGCTTTTGCTATCAATAAATATTTCAATGATAAGGGCTATTATTATATGCATACGCCGATTATCACGGGTAGTGATGCAGAAGGTGCAGGGGAAATGTTTAGAATCACCACTTTTGAACCCAATAACGCACCTACAACCGAAGACGGTAGCATCGACTATAGTCAAGATTTCTTTGGGAAAGCAACGAATATAACCGTTTCGGGACAATTGCAAGCAGAAATTGGTGCTTTATCTTTAGGTAAAGTTTACACTTTTGGTCCAACTTTCCGAGCAGAAAAATCTAATACATCTCGGCACTTAGCAGAATTCTGGATGATTGAACCAGAAATAGCTTTTGCAGACATTTATGATGACATGGACTTGGCAGAAGATTTCTCTAAGTACATCATCAACTATATCTTAGAGAATTATCCAGATGATTTAGCTTTCTTGGATAAGCGTATTCAGGATGTGGAGAAGAACATGAAGAAGGAATTGCGTAGGCCAATGAGTTTGATTGATACCTTAAAATTTGTTATTGACAACGACTTTGCTAGAATTACTTATACCGAAGCTATTGATATTCTAAAACGTTCTAAGCCTTATAAAAAAGGTAAATTTGAATTCCCTGTAGACTGGGGCATTGATTTACAGGCAGAACACGAAAGGTGGTTGGTAGAAAAGCATTTCAAAAAGCCAGTTATTGTTAGAGATTATCCAAAGGACATCAAAGCATTTTATATGCGGATGAACGATGATGAAAAAACAGTAGCAGCGATGGATGTTTTATTCCCTGGCATTGGTGAAGTCATCGGTGGTTCACAAAGAGAAGAACGTTTGGAGAAGTTGCGTAAGCGAATGCAAGAAATGAATGTACATGAGGATGAGCTTCAATGGTATTTAGACCTTAGAAGATTTGGAGGTGCGCCACACGCTGGATTCGGATTAGGTTTTGAGCGAATCATTTTATTCATTACAGGAATGGCAAATATTCGAGATGTGATTCCTTTCCCTCGGACACCTGGGAACGCAGAGTTCTAAGCTACAGGATAACAGGATTAATTTAAGATTTACAAAATAAATAAGGAAGGAGATGCTGAAAAGTATCTCCTTTTCACATTATTCTTTTACAGCAACGACTATATATTGATAAGCCAACGATAAATCATCCACAAATGCTATTCGATAGCCCGCCTCTTCTAAATCTCGCTCTACTTGAAAAAGAGGTACTTTCTCTGATTGCGGTGGTCCTTCTGGCAATTTCCGCATTTTAAAATCAACAATTAACAATTTTCCACCATCCTTTATACCTCTTCTTAGTATTTTTAAATAGTCTATTCTGTTAGGTAAATAAGCATAGGTTTCTCTGATAGTCACTACATCTACTTCTTCAAACCGTAATTTAGGGTTATCGGGTTCTACTAAGCGAGTCTCTAAATTATCTTGTATCGCTAAAGGAAGCAATTGTTTCCGCATGCTATCTATAAAATGGATCGCTTTGGGGTCAATATCAATAGCAATAACCTTTTTAGCTTCATCTGCAATCTCTATAGAAAAATAACCGTAAGGACCAGCTCCAATATTAGCTACCGTTTTATCAGACAAATCACCAAGTCTTTGAGTTAGCATCTTTGGATTGTGCCAAATAGTTGGACTTTGTGCAGCAGGTCTAGTAGAAGCTTCTATTGCATGCTCTTTCTTTGTTTCAATATCAACTTTTGGTTGAGATTGCGTTGTATCGCAAGCCATATTTAAACAGAAAAATAGCACAGCTAAAGGGTAGTAAAGGAATTTCATACGCAAAACGTTCGATTTTGGAAGCGTAAAATAACGCTTCTCGGTTTCCTAAAAGTAAGAAGTCGCTCACCTAAATAAAAATTGTGGCTGCGATTTAATGTTTTTTTAGCATAAGGTGGCACTTTTCTTAAAGTATTGTCAAAAAAAGATAAATAGTAGGGGAATTTAAAATTTGAGCAAACCTAGTACAGTCAGCAGTAGGCAGAGAACAGTAGGCAGTTAGGCTAATCATTTTAAAATCAATAAATAGCCTCCAGTAATTTACTATTTATCGGGATAATTTACAGAACCAATTTATTTGGCAAAAAAGTATAACGTATTTTTACGTCATAAATTTTAATAATAAGTTGTAAAACTTAAAAATAAAACATACCTTTATTTTATCATTAAAAAAACTTAATCATTTTCCAATGAAATTAACGCGTGCCGAAGAAGAAATTATGCAAATCATTTGGGAACTAGGTCGTTGTACCGTAAGCGATATTCGCAATTATATGGAAACAGAAATGGGCATGAAAAAACCGCCCCATTCTAGCGTTTCTACGATTGTCCGAATTCTAGATGACAAGAAAGGGTACTTAGGTCATAAAGCTTATGGGCGGACTTATGAATACTTTCCTTTGATTAGTAAAAAAGAGTATAGCAAGAATAGTCTAACAAAGTTAGTCAACGATTATTTTGATGGCTCTATGAATAGTCTGGTTTCTTTTATGGTCAAAGAAAATGATTTAAAAACGAGTGAATTAGGCGAATTGCTAGACCAATTAGACGAAGCAGATGAAGATGAATGATGAATGATAAAGAATGCCTGTCTACCGATAGGTAGAAATGATAAATTCGTCAAAATTGTAGACTGTCTCCCATTTCTAAATAATCTGAAAATCTCAGGTCAATTCATTTTCGACAGATTATACGCCATATACCGTGTACCGTTAACCGTCTTAAATATATCAAAATGATTACTTACCTCATAGAAGTATCCATTTGCTGGTTGCTATTTTATAGCATCTATATCCTTTTATTAAGCAAGGAAACCTTCTTTAACATTAATCGCTGGTATTTATTATCCACTTTAGTTTTAGGTTTATTGATTCCTTTATTTACAGTGGAATTTTCTGCGCTATTTTATCAAGAACCAACTAGCAGTGTTGTCTATTTAGCAGAAGGTTTTTCAGAATTAGAAGCAGTTATCGAAACTTCAGTAGAAGAAGCAAAAACAGTCAATTTTTCTTGGTACACCTTATTAATGTTAGGCTATCTCATGGGTGTCATAATTACTTTTATTAGATTTTTCTACGGATTCAGACAGATTTATGGGCTTTATAAAGAAGGACAGCTTATCAAAAAAGGAAAGTATCAATTGGTGTTAACAAAAACGCCCCATCTACCTTTCTCCTTTTTTAATTATCTTTTCTGGAACGAAGATTTGACTTTAGCAGACAAAGATTCAGGAAAAATTATCACCCACGAATTAGCCCATATCAATCAATGGCATAGTCTCGATGTCTTATTTCTAGAATTCTTGGGTATTGCGCTTTGGTTTAGTCCACCTATTTATTGGTATAAAAAATCTTTGCGAACCGTCCACGAATATTTGGCAGACGCTTATGTACTACGAAACACAAAAAAGAAACAATACGGCCATTTGTTAATCAGGCAGGTGCAGTCAGGCATGCAGGTTGCGCTCGCCAATAATTTTATTCATTCACAATTAAAACAACGTATTAACATGATGACAAGAAATAAATCCCGACGAAAAGCACTTACTCGCTACTTAGCTGCCTTACCACTATTACTACTGATGGTCTTAGTTTTTTCTAATAAAAATGTACAACAAAATTTTAATAAAACAACTGCTAAAGCTAGTTTAGCTTTTGAAGAATTATCACCTGATAAAGATACTCCTCCCGTATTCCCTGGAGGAGAAAAAGAAATGCTTCGGTTCATTTATACCAATATAAAATATCCTGTTGAAGCCAGAAGCAATGGTATTTATGGGGAGATGACCGCTCAATTTGTTATAGAAAAAGATGGTAGCATGAGTGAGCTAAAAGTAAAGAACGACTTAGGAGGAGGTTTAAAAGAAGAAATACTTAGAGTGATGGAGTTGGTGAAAGCAATGCCTGAAAAATGGACGCCTGCCACTAAAAATGGAGCATCCATTCGCTCAACTTACGAATTACCTTTTGAGTACCACTTAGAAGATAAAAATGGAAATAGCCCCCCTTTTACAAAAACGCATAAAGGAATACATATTGTAATTATAGGTTATTCTAATACGGCCAAGAAGGATCAATTAGAAAAAGTAGACCCTATTTACAAAGAAGTAGACGAAATGCCACGCTTCCCAGGTTGTGAAACAAACGAAGGCACAAAAGAGGCATTGAACGAATGTGCACAAATGGAAATGCTACAATTTATTTACACCAATATTAAATATCCAGAAGCCGCTAGAAAAGAAGGCATAGAAGGAACAGTCGTGGTTAAATTTGTAGTCGATGAAACAGGCAAAATAACGACGAGAGAAATTGTTAGAAGCATCGGAGGCGGAACAGATGAAGAAGTATTAGCGGTTGTTGACAAAATGCCTATGTGGGTTCCTGGCAAAAAAGATGGAGAAACAGTAAGTGTCTATTATCATTTACCAGTGAAGTTTAAATTAGCAGAAGACGCCAAACCCCAAAGCACTGAAAAACCTAAAATTCCTAGCCATACAGCGAATGGGGAACAACTCTATAAAGTCGTAGATGAAATGCCTCTTTTCCCAGGATGTGAGAAGACTGCAACCTATAGCGAAGCGCTACGAGATTGTGCCAATAAAAAAATGTTGGAATTCATTTACACCAATGTTAAATATCCAAAAACGGCTCAAGAAAAAGGAGTAGAAGGGGTCGTAGTTGTTCGGTTCATCGTTGAAAAAGACGGAATAATTAGTGATGCTGAAATTTTAAGAAATCCAGGAGCAGGTACAGGAGCAGAAGCATTACGAGTCGTTAACCTAATGGCAGAACAGGGCATTAAATGGATACCTGGTCGTCAAGATGGCAAGGCCGTCAATGTTAATTTTAATTTACCTATCAAATTTAAATTAGCGGACGATGCCC
>CALFWI010000095.1 GCA_937928615.1 uncultured Saprospiraceae bacterium
TATTTTTTCTACCAATTTTTACACAACATACCTATAGAACTATTATTTTGCAGATTCAAATTTCAGTCAAGCTACTGTCTCCAACTGACAACTGGCAACTGACAACCGACAACTGATTAAATATGACTTACGATAATTTCACAATAAAAGCGCAAGAGTGTATTTTAAAAGCGCAAAAGATAGCAGCGGGCTACGAACAGCAAACTGTTGATACGCCACATTTAATAAAGGGTATCTTGGAACAGGCTGAAGATGTTTCTACTTTTCTTTTGGGTAAAATGAATGTCAATTTACCTAAGCTAAAGGATGAATTAACCAAGGTTTGTAAAAATTACCCGAGAGTTATTGGTTCAGAAAAACAGTATTTGACCAATGATGCGAACCAAGCTTTGGCTAGAGCCAAAAAAGTATTAAAAGAATTTGGGGATGAATATATTTCGGTAGAATTGATGCTCTTAGGCGTTTTGCAGGGGAAAGGGAAAGGTGGCAATATGCTCAAAGCAATGGGTGCTACGGAACAAGCCTTAAAAGCAGCCATTAAAGAATTGCGTCAAGGCAAAAAAGTGACGGACCCAAGTACCGATAATCAATACAATGCTTTAAGTAAATTCGGGATTAACCTGAATGAAAGAGCAGAAACAGGGAAACTAGACCCGATTATTGGAAGAGATGAAGAAATTCGTCGAGTGCTGCACATTATTTCGAGAAGAAAGAAGAATAACCCAATTTTGATTGGAGAAGCAGGCGTTGGTAAAACAGCGATTGTAGAAGGGATTGCTTGGAGAATTGTCAATCAAGATGTACCCGAAAGTTTACGAAGTAAAAAGATATTTACCCTCGATATTGCTGGTTTGATTGCTGGGGCAAAATACAAAGGGGAGTTTGAAGAACGTCTCAAGGCAGTGATTAAAGAAGTAACAGATTCTAATGGCGAGATTATTTTGTTTATCGATGAAATTCATACGCTAATTGGAGCTGGTGGCGGCGGCGGTGCGATGGATGCGGCGAACATTTTAAAACCTGCTTTGGCGAGAGGAGAATTGCATACGATTGGTGCAACTACTTTAGATGAATACCAAAAATATTTTGAAAAAGATAAGGCGTTGGTAAGACGTTTTCAAACGGTGTTGATTGAAGAACCAAGTGTGGAAGATACCATTTCTATTCTTCGAGGCTTGCAAGAACGCTATGAAGTGTATCATAAAATAGAAATTCTAGATGAGGCGTTAATTGCCGCAGCAGAATTATCTCACCGTTATATTGCAGACCGTCATTTACCTGATAAAGCAATTGATTTAATTGATGAAGCAGCAGCAAAATTGCGCTTGGAACTAGATTCTGTCCCCGAAGAAATTGATGAATGGGATAGAAGAGTACGCCAATTAGAGATTGAACGAGAAGCGATTAAAAGAGAGAATAGCCCTAAAAAAATGAAGGCAATTATCGAGCAGATTGCCAATGCAAGAGAAAATTTAGATGGCTTAAGAGCAGCATGGAAAAGCGAAAAAGAAATAGTAGATACCGCTCAAAATATTAAAAAAGAAATTGAAGAATTAGAAATACAAGCAGCTAAAGCAGAAAGAGAAAGTGATTATGAAACTGTAGCCAAAATACGCTATGGGCAGATTAAGGAGATGGAAATCAAGCTGAAAGTAGCGGAAGAAAGATTAGATAAATTAGCAGATGAAGCTCGATTTACGAATGAAGAAGTAACGGCGAATGATATTGCCGAAGTAGTCGCCAGAGCAACAGGTATTCCTGTGACAAAAATGGTGCAGAGTGAAAAGGATAAATTATTGAAATTAGAAGAAGAAATCGGGCAGCGATTGATTGGACAACATGAGGCAGTAAAAGCGGTTTCGGATGCGGTGCGCAGAAGTCGGTCTGGCTTACAGGATGAAGGACGACCGATTGGTTCGTTTATCTTTTTAGGCCCAACGGGCGTTGGTAAAACGGAATTAGCCAAGTCTTTAGCAGTAGTCCTTTTTGATGATGAAAAAGCGATTACTCGAATTGACATGTCCGAGTATCAAGAACGACACTCCGTATCTCGATTGGTCGGAGCGCCTCCTGGATATGTAGGCTATGATGAAGGCGGACAATTGACCGAAGCAGTGCGTAGAAGACCTTATTCCATTATTCTATTGGATGAAATCGAAAAGGCACACCCTGATACCTTTAATATCCTTTTGCAAGTATTAGACGATGGCCGTTTGACGGATAATAGAGGACGAGTAGCTAACTTTAAAAATACCATTATCATCATGACGTCTAATATGGGCGCAGAAGTGATATTGGAAAATTTTGAAGATTTGGTAGAAGTGGAAGAAGAAGAACACCGTCAAGATATTCTAGCTAATACCAGAGAGGAGGTCTTTACTTTATTGATGGAAAATCTCCGTCCAGAATTCCTCAATCGGATTGATGAGAAAATCATGTTCTTGCCGTTGACTTTAGCAGAAATCAAGCAGATTTTGAATCTATTGTTAAGAAAGACGCGAAAAATGCTGAAAAAGCAGGAGCTAGGATTAGAAATCAGCGAACCTGCGATGGACTTTTTAGCGGAATTGGGTTACGACCCTCAATTTGGTGCAAGACCCATGAAGCGAGTTTTACAAAAAGAAATTGTTGACCACTTATCTAAATTATTGATTGGTGGAAAATTTGTGGCTGGTGAAACTATCTTTGTCGATTTAGAAGGCGATAATTTGTCTTTTAAAAATAAAAAATCTGGTAAGACGGCGGTTAAAGCAGCGATTACCACTAAGAAAAAGCCTGCTAAATCTAAAGAACAGGTGGCTGCGGCTAAGCGGAAAAAGCAATTGAAGGAATTGGAGAAGGCGACTAAGGAAGTGGAGGATGCTACTAAGGTGGCTAAGCCGAAAAAGAAGACAGATCCTAAGTAATATTTTTAAAAATACGACAAGTATAAATAGCTCATTTCTGAAATACAGGGATGGGCTATTTTTTTATAAACTATTTTAAGAATTAGCGTTGTGCGGATAAAAGATAAATTTTAACTACTAATAAACTATTAGTATATTTAATATATTATTGCAGTACGCACATTGAACAATTGTATTTTCATCGTCGTTGATGAAATACTTTGTGAGGTTATCAGTTATTTGTTTTTCTGTTTTCTCACCTTCAAAGACAAAGAGGATATGATTAGACATTGAATGAACCTGCTTTATACATTTTTTCAATATTATGCGCTGCTCTCAATTCTTTATGGGTGCTTTTAGCTAAAGACTTAATTGATTTTTTATCCATTAAGAAATAACAATCAGGTCTTAATAAATCGTTGGTGATAATAGATGTATTATGGGTAGTCAAAATAAATTGAACGCCTGTTTTTTTTAATTCCTCAACAACTAATGCTGATAATTTATGGTGATAAAAAGCATCAAATTCGTCAATAAATAAAAAAGACACTTTTGACTCTTCCTTCAATCTTTGTAACCAGTAGTAAAAAAGAATAAGTGATTTTGTACCAGTTGAGGCAATGTTATAAAAAGGAATTATTTTTCCATTAAAATCGAATGCTATAATATCTTTATCAGATTGCTTTTCAATTAGCAACAATAAAATTTCACTTGTTTTACAAGCAATAATGAGGAAAGGATAACTCAAACAATCATATCTTTACTAGCAAAAATACCATCCAATCTGATATGAAACACCACGATTTAATCTTAAAAAACATCGCTAAGCACATCACTTTAGAAAAAGAAGAAACAACGTATTTTCTTTCCCTATTAGAATCAAAAACAGTAAAGTCAAAAGCATATATTCTAAAAGAAAGCGAATCTTGTCAATATCTAAATTTTGTCAACTCAGGTACTTTAAGAGCGTATTTCTTAAATAAGCAAGGTAAAGAATGGACCATTATGTTTGCCCTAAAAGATTGGTGGGTAACCGATATGCATTGTTTTGTAAAAGAACAGCCTGCTATGTTAAACATTGTCGCAACAGAAAAAACAGAAATCCTTCGGATAAGTAAAATCAACCTAGATTTACTATTTACCGAAGTTCCCAAATTTGAACGCTTTTTTAGAATCCTCTTTCAAAATGCCTACATTCGGGAACAAGTAAGAGTTATTCAAAATTTATCGTTAACGGCTGCGGAACGCTACGAAAAATTTCTTGCAAAATACCCACAAACCATTCAGCAAGTCACGCAAAAACAAATTGCATCCTACCTTGGCATTACACCAGAATTTTTAAGCATTATTCGAAATAGAAGAGCAAAAGCCTGATTTCTTAAACTACATTAATGGTTTTGAATGGAATAGGCTGTTTCTTTGAGGCTTTAATTAGAGTAGAGAGTAGAGACCATTTTATTGAGAGAATAGAGATAAAGGTGATTGGAATTGGCAAATATTAATCAACCTTTTGATGAAATTTCTAGGTGACTCTCTCTTCTCTAATCTCTGCTCTCTAATCTCTAATCTAAATATTCATCTTATGTTTATCCTAATTTCAGGCCCCTACCGAAGCGGCACCAACGACGACCCTCAAAAAATGCAACAGAATTTAGACAATATGCAAGCCATGGCATTGCCAATCTTTCGTAAAGGACATGTGCCCATCATAGGAGAGTGGTTGGCGATGCCTTTATTAAAATTAGCAGGGTCAACCAAACCAGGAGATGCGGCTTATGAAGAAATTTCTTACCCGATTGCCCATCGAGTACTGACTAAATGCGATGCAGTTTTACGTATTGAAGGGGCTTCTAATGGAGCAGATATTGAAACAGCAAAAGCGAAAGAAATGGGTTTGGCGATTTATTATTCCTTAGCGGATATTCCAGATATAAGCTAAAAGTGTACTTTTGTGCGAAAATCGCATAAAAATTAGAAAATGAAAGGAAATCCAAATTTAATCTACCCAGAAATAGGCGCGTTATACGAACATGACTTTAGTATACCTAGGGAAACAATCGAAAAAATACTAGCCTTGCCACGTCCTTCGTTGATTAAAGATTTGGAGGAAGTATTGAACGAAGCGATTCGGAATTTTAAAGATTACGATGGATTTTATGAAGCAGAACCTGAGGAATCTCTTTTTTTAGCACCTATACATGCTCTTTTTTTATTGGGAG
>CALFWI010000096.1 GCA_937928615.1 uncultured Saprospiraceae bacterium
TTTCCGTTTGTTTTTTTGACAATATCTTTGGATACTTTTAATTTATTACTACCATTATTACCTGAAGGATTGTTTCGTTTAATAGCCGCATTAATCACTGCTCCTTGTTGAACAATCAACTTATCATAAGAGGCATCTCCATTAATAATAGCTGTTTCCTTTAAGGACAAAGTCTCTTTGACCACTAAGTTGCCATCGAAACGACCTTCTATGACCGCATTAACACAAGTGATTTCTCCTTCGACGACACCTGTTTGACCTATAATCACTTTTGCATTACAAGTTAAAGTGCCATCAATTTTACCGTCCACTCGAATATCACTTTCTGCTTTGATGTCTCCTTTGATACTTGTTCCTTGCACTAGTGTATTTAAAGAACCACTTGATCCTGCGGAACTAGTATCATTATTTGTATTGACTTCTTTGTTTTTTTTACTTCCAAACATAATTAAAATCTCGTTTAAATTTTTTGATAAAAGATAACTTTCTTTGCTCGACTTATCGACAAAGTCAAGATCATAAATTAAGATGTCTTTTACAGTTTTCTCACTAAGAGTTTGGTGAGTTAATGTGTCTAATAGATAATGTCTGGGGGTAGGCAAATTAAAAATTTACCGTACAAAATTTTTAGGGAATTTTTCCTTGTAACTCTTATCAGGATGTCGATTCCTGTGTACGTTTCATGTCCTATCTCACAATTCTGGGGTAAATATACAAAAATACCCTACTTTAAAGTGTTAAAAGTAGGGTATTTCTTTTTTATGTATATTATTTTACCTATTGAGTGATAAAACAATTAGAAATTAGGACAGTAAACATCTCTTTTTTCTTCTCCTGTAATGTGGTAGATAATAGAGAATTCAAAAGCACCATTTCCATTACTGGCTTGACTTAAGTCAGATACATTTAAATCATAACTAAATCCAAGTCCAAAATTATTATAATCAAATCTAGTAGAAACAATGACTGCATCGGCCCAAATCGTTGTACTAGTAGTTGCATTGTCTTGGTCAAAAGGACTAGCTCTATTCGCCAATCGAGTCCAAAGTCCTAACTGAAAGGATTGGTTGTCACCTCTTCTGCCATTACTCAATAAAAATTTCAAACTAGCGCCTGCATTTAATTCAAAAGATGGTCCTTGAAATAAAGCGACGGCACCTGGCACTAAACCAATTTTTCCACCTCCCATAAACTCTCCACCTGCATGTACGGTAAACTTACTGTATAAAGGTAAATCTGTTTGCGGGTCAAAAGATTGGTTGGCTCTATTTAAGTGACTAAAAGCACCACCCACATAAAAGTTACTTCTTTCATTGAAAACAGTAAACCATAATAAACCAGCAGAAAAATCAGGGAAGATAAAATTATCGTTGGCAAAATTTTCTCCACTACTTAAGTTGCCATTAAAGCCACCTTCTCCATCGTGTTGAGAAGCCCACTGTGCTCTAGTAAAGTCAATACTTCGCTGTGCAATGCCGCCTTCTACTCCTACTACTAAATAATGGGATTTACTTCTATACCCCCCCATTCGTTTACTATAAGAGGCAGAAATCTTAGCTTGTAAAGTTTTAAAATCTAGTTGACCTGCCTTATCGCCCCAAAAAGTACCACCAACACCAAAGTAATCATATCTACCAACAGGAATCTTCTGATCATAAGAAGCAGAATAAGTAGAAAAAGCATTAGATTTTAGAACACTTGCCCATTGATTTCTATAATTTCCTACTACCCTCACCTGACTATTCATAACTCCCGTCAAGGCAGGATTCAGATTTAGTGGAGACATATAGAATTGAGAAAAGTGAATATCTTGTGCCTGTACGGCCAGATAACTAAAAGTGATAGCACAAAGGAGTAAAAAGGTCTTAAGTTGTTTCATGTAAGATATATTTAAAACGACTTTATTTCTGATTGAGATTAGAAAATTCTAATTTTAATGTTTGTTCTTTGAAAATACCATGGTCGATTTGATATCAATTTTTTTCTGCCTAAAAGGATGAACAAACATCGTTTGTGAACCGCAAAGCGGATGGGTAGCTAAAAAAAAGAATTGAAATGACTTTTTTATAGGGTTAATCAAAGAAACTTAATATTTAATAAAAACACATCTTTATACTTGTAAAAGATTAAGTTTATCCAAACATTAAAAAGGGACAATCTGAAAATTTATACAAGGATATAGATTTCAAAGGAATCTAGCAATAGCGATAAGTGGTTGATTGTGCAAGATTCTTGACGAATCAGGACTTTAAGCACATTTTCGATACTGAAAAATCACCAAATCGAACATTGAACGTCATTATTAAGAAGCATATTTTATTAATTTTTAGATTAATCAATTTTATGCCTTCCTTTTGTCAAAACTATAAAAAATGGGGGTTTGGGTTGAAAGTATTCGCTAAAACCGAAGGTCTAATCATTACTATTCTTCTTGTTTCCAAATCGCACCAAATTCGTCTACGAGAATATCGTCATAATGGTCGGCTTTTTCAAATAAATGTTTAAATAATTGAATGCCTGTATCTACATTAAGATAGCGATCATAAATAAGTAAGGATAGTATAATATCGTGCCCTTTAGGATTAACACTAAAAGTTAGCCCTTCGATGAGATAATTCTGCTTTAGGAGGTATTCATAGAGCGGTCCGATATGCTCTTTTGGGAGGTTGCATAAAAAGGCATCCCCAATAATCAAGCCAGTTTTTTCGTGATAGGTGATATTTATTTTAGCGCTTCCCTGATGTATTTCCCAGTTATTAGGGCCTCTTCTCGATAATTTTACATCATGTCCTGTTTTCGTTAATAATTCTTCTATCGTTTTACTAATGCCTAATGGTTCGTAGTCTTCTTCGTAAGCTGGTAAAGTTAATTTTGCACCACAATGTGGACAATATTTTTTTGGTTTTCCAGTATCAAATACTAAATTAGAACAAGCCAGACATCGGGCACCAGACTTTCCCTGTCCCTTTAAATAGCTTTGAATGGTTTCTTTGAGGTAGTTAACAGGGAGAGAAAAGCCTATATTCTCTCCATCTCGAATCATAAAGGTATTGACCCCAATTACTGCACCTGCTAGATTTAGTAAAGGGCCGCCACTATTACCAGGATTCAGTGCCGCATCATGTTGCAAGTAAGTAATGTCATTTTGTTGATGCTGCGTACTCGAAATGATTCCTTGAGTAGTCGTATATTTTAATCCAAAAGGGTGACCAATAGCTATGGCAGAATCCCCTTCTTTGACGGATGTTACATTACCTAATTCAATAGTAGGAATTTCAGCAATTTTAGGAACAGATAAAAAAGCTAAATCATGCTTTGCATCAACAAATAAGACCTTCGCTAGTTGCCGATCAAATCGACTATTATCTATGACAACTTCCTTGTTTCCTCTAATGACATGTTCGTTGGTAACAATTAAATCATATGCTTTTACATAGAATCCCGTTCCTTTACTATAAGGCGTAGCAATCTGGATGACCACATCTCGGTATAATTCTATTATTTCTTTCACATTTTAGGAATTGCGAGTGTTTACGGGTTGCTAGTTGCTAGTTAGACGACTAGCAACTAGCAACTAGTTTACTCTACTTTAGTCAAATCTAAGTTTCTAATCATTGTCAGATAAGACTTAGCAAATTTTACTTGCCCATCAAAAGACAATTGATTGATATTTGGAGATAAATTGGGGTATTTTTCTTTGTTGGCTTCCACTATTTCTTTAATAGCTCTTTTGATGCCCTTTTTATTAAAGGTTTGTTGTTTGTGATCAACTAAATCTAATTTAAAACCTAGTTGTTCAAAAAAAGAACCATACATAATTTGATAATAGAGATAAAATAAATCTTTGTCTGGTTTAGGAATAGCATAATTAAATAAACAGTACCCCACTATATAACCAGGAATTGCCAATGCTACTTTATAATGCCCATTATCATTATACCAATCCATCTGATGCAATTCACCATCAATAAAACTAACGACTCGGTCGTGCGTAACGGGTTTCGTAATACCAAAAGAAGTTTTTACTCGATACATGCCCTTAAAAAAATCTGCTTTAGGTTGTTTAACCAATTGTTGATATTCTTTTTGTAGAATAGCATTTTTTTGCAGATTTGTTTTTTTGTCTTTTGTGAAATAAAGGCGATGAAGCCGTTCTAAGGTTTCCATGAGCATGCCTTCTGGCACCGTCAAATAATCTAATTTATAACTTAAATTCAATAAAAGGTAAGCAATGCCACCTGGGTACTGATTGACATTTAGTTTGCCATTTTCTATCTCTTGCAAAACGTCTTTAATTTCGCTAATAACAAATTGGTATTTCGCTTCTTTTTCTAGAACAGTAGCATGCTCAATTAAAGACGCATCTGTATGATGTAATGCATCAAACTCATCAATTAATAAATCATCTAATTTATCGGCCTTAGTTGCGACTTCTTTCAACGCATAATATAATTTATAAGGAGAGGCATCTAATACATTGGTTTCAAAAACAATCGTAATATCATTATCTGCATCTAGGGCAAAACAACTATAGCGCATTTTAAAATTCTCTTCCATCAAGCGCCGCATAAAACCAATATTCAAATTTTCTGTAATGGCAATCTTGGCCTCTGCTTTTACTTTTTTTCTATTGGCGAATCCTATAATCTTTTTAGACCCTTGTATGAGTTCAAATTGTATGGCTCCTTTTTCTTCTAAGAAGGAGACATTTTTTTCTTTAGTATCTCTTAAGTAGGTAAAAAAAGCACTAAAAGAAGCTAAATATTCTTGTTTTTCGAATAAATCTAGAGATTTTTCCCATGCAGCATACTGTTCCTTACTTTTGTAAGAATCGCTATACCGACCAAAACTAATTGCTGGTTGCGGTATTTTTTCTATTGTTGATCCAAAAAATTTATCAAAAAATCCCATTTGAGGAAAAGCTAAGTATTAAGTGTTGATAATTTACATTTTGTTGTTGCTAATTCTGTATACCTACTCATTTTGCTTAGAAATATCCTAAATAAAGGCTTAACTCGGACGCTAAATTTGCAGAAACGAAACAAAACCGAAAAATACTAATTTTACCTGACAATTTTAGAAATTAAATACTTCTTGATTTTTTTATAAAACTAAGCTTCCCTTTTTTTCGTTTTAGGAGTGACTACGACCAACTTTTTTTGAAAAAAAATCACTATCCTTCTAAGATTTCATAGTTTTACAACTGTTTTATGTTTTTGAATACTCTATTATAAAAGTAGGAATCAGTTTATTAAAATAAAGATACTTTGACAAATTCTAGGAATCAGTTGATTCAATTCCACAATTTCTTGCCTTTGGTTAGAAAAAGGATTTAAATTAAAAGAATTTTGGAATTTGTTAAAGAAAGAAAATAAATGCTATGCTTCGACAATATGCTTCATACTTATCTATTTTCCTAACTTTTGGATTGTTTTTCTTTAGTCTTTCTGATCTTGCTGCAACCCATAATCGGGCAGGAGAGATTTCTGTAGAACAAATTGATGCTTTGACTATTAAAGCAATGATTACTACTTATACCAAAGCCTCGAGTATCCAAGCCGATCGAGATAGTTTGACTTTATGTTGGGGAGATGGTAATTGTGAAC
Source organism: uncultured Saprospiraceae bacterium (assembly GCA_937928615.1). Lineage (GTDB taxonomy): Bacteria > Bacteroidota > Bacteroidia > Chitinophagales > Saprospiraceae > JAFMDF01. The sequence continues at coordinate 5,607 of CALFWI010000096.1, forward strand.
TTCTAGTGAGGATTAATGGCCCTATAGGGAATAGTGGTATTCCTTCTGGTGAACGATTGCCGAATGATACAAAAGTTAATATTTATATGGCATTTCATGTCTATCCAGGTATTGGTACCTATAAATTGTCGATGACTGATCCCAATAGAAATGGTCAGATTTTAAATGTCAATCCGCCGAACTCGGATATGGTAGAATTTCATTTAGAAACAATTTACACCTTATTGAATCCTCAATTTCAAGGTAGTAATAATACACCACGGTTATTACAACCACCTGTTGATATCGGTTGTGTCGGAGAGATTTTTATTCATAATCCCAATGCCTATGATGTAGACGGAGATAGCTTGTCTTATCATTTAATTACTCCATTAAGAGGTATTGATGAAGAAAGAGGATTGAGTATACCCGTACCAAATTATCTTTTTCCAGAGGAGATTAGCCCTGGAGCCAATAATGACCATTCTTTAGATGCCATAACTGGAGAATTTGTCTGGCGAACACCTCAGAGAGCAGGAGAATATAATATCGCATTTATTATTGTGGAATACCGACAAGGGGTACCAATTGATACCATGATGAGAGATATGCAGATATTGATTGAAGGAGACTGTGAAAACAAACCTCCAGAAATTGAAGTCGTTCGAGAAATATGTGTCATTGCTGGAGAAACTTTAGAATTAGATGTGGTGGTGACCGATCCAGATATGCCATTACAATTGGTAGAATTAACGGCTTTAGGTGGTCCTTTTGAAGTGGAAATAAACCCAGCTAGATTAGAAGTTGGTCAAGGATACCAACCCCAACCCCTAAGGGGTAAATTTATTTGGGATACCACTTGCGAACATATTTCTGACCAAGAATACCAAGTCGTCTTTAGAGCAACCGATAATAAGGAAATAGTAGACAACAGAGGAGAAATTAGTTTTTTATCTACTTTAGAAACAGTGCTGATTAAAGTAGTCGGCCCGCCTCCAGAAGATGTCCAAGCGGTTGCCTTATCCGAAGAGATTCAAGTATCTTGGGAGAAGCCCTATGTCTGTGAAGCTGCAGCAAATGATTATTTTCAAGGTTTTTCCGTATGGCGAAGATTAGGGAGTAATCAGTTTCCTTTGGATACTTGTAGTCCAGGATTAGGCGGGCAAGGTTATACAGAAGTTTCTCTCGGATTTATTAGGGATATGGAAGACGGTCGGTATATTTTTACGGATCAAGATGTTGAGCGAGGTCGAACTTATTGCTATCGAATTTTGGCTAATTTTGCTCAATTATCTGCTGCGAATAATCCATTTAATCGAGTGGTAAGCTTGCCTTCAGAAGAGGCGTGTGTCCAATTAGGTAGAGATGTTCCGCTAATCACTAAAGTAAGTGTAGTTAATACAAACACCAGTACAGGGAGTATGGAGATAGCATGGATTAAGCCAACTGCTTCAGACTTGGATACTATTTTAAATGCAGGCCCTTATAGATACAGATTATTAAGAGCGGAAGGGATAAATGGCACAAATTTCCAGCCTGTTCCAGGTGCGGATTTTGAAAGTCAGTTTTTTAATACAGCAAATGATACGACTTTTCTTGATGAAGGCTTAAATACAGTGGATAATGCCTATGCTTATAAAGTGGAGTTTTATGTAAATGGAGAAAGTCAGCCTTTAGGAGAAACGAACGCAGCAGCTTCTGTTTTCTTAGGGGCAAGTCCCACAGATGAAGCAGTCAATCTTAGCTGGGAAGAAATGGTGCCTTGGGATAATTTTCAATACACTATTTTTCGACAAAATGAACAGGGCCTTTTTGATTCCATTGGTACTTCAAATACCTTATCTTTTCAAGATGCTGGCCTATCAAATGGTCAGGAATATTGTTACAAAATTCAAAGCATAGGCACTTACGGTATTGATGGTATCGTCTCTCCGTTACTTAATTTCTCGCAAGAAATTTGTACGATACCTAGTGATGATGTGCCTCCTTGTCCTCCTACGTTAATAGTTAGTAATATTTGTGATAATCTAACGGGAGAAATTGACCCCAATTTTTTTGTAAATAATCTTTCTTGGACAAATCCAAATGAAGTTTGCGAAAACGTAAACGATGTAGAGTTATATAATATTTATTATACGCCTACAGAAGGAGGGGATTTTTCCTTGATAGAAACGATTACTTTCGCAGGAGAGACGACTTATGACCATCAGCCTGATTTGGGTATAGCGGGATGTTATGTTGTGACGGCTATTGATTCTAGTCAAAATGAGAGTTCTTTTAGTAATGCGGTCTGTGTAGATAATTGTCCTTCTTATACTTTACCAAATACTTTTACGCCAAATGGAGACGGAACTAACGAAATATTTAAACCTTTTCCCTATCGTTTTATTGATAGAATAGAATTAAAGATATTTAACCGCTGGGGAGGTCTAGTTTATGAAACGAATAACCCTGATATTAATTGGGATGGCACGAATCTAGCGGGTAAAGACCTTAAAGAAGGCGTTTATTTTTATGTTTGTCGGGTTTTTGAAACTAGAGTAACGGGGGTAATTGAACAAGCAGAATTGCTAGAAGGCCCCATTCATCTAATTCGAGGGCGTCAATAAACCCATTCACCCAATTTTACAATCACATAATTATTTTGAATGTTTACAGGCATTATTGAAGTTTTAGGTAAAGTAGAAAAAATTGAGCAAGAAGGGACGAACGTGCATTATACGATTAGTTGTCCCCTTTCTAATGAATTAAAAATTGACCAAAGTGTTTCGCATAATGGCGTTTGTTTAACCGTTATTGCCTTATCAGAAGGACAGCATACCGTTACAGCGATTGAAGAAACCCTTAATCGAACTAGTATTGGCGCGCTTAAAGTAGGAGACATCATTAATATAGAAAGAGCAATGTCTGCTTCTGCCCGATTTGACGGGCATTTTGTACAAGGACATGTCGACACCACCGCTAAATGTATTGCCATAGAAACGGTGGAAGGAAGTTGGTATTTTTCTTTTCAATATGCAGTTAAACCAGAGTGGCTTTTAGTAGATAAAGGGTCTATCACTATCAATGGGGTAAGTTTGACCGTAGTAGAACCTAAAGGAGATACGTTTTCTGTAGCGATTATTCCTTATACTTATGAAAATACGATTTTTAAAACAATTGAAGTAGGAACGGTTGTCAATTTAGAATTTGACATGATTGGAAAATACATTACAAAGTACATGCAATTATATCAGAAATAATAGAAGGTGGAGTGTTTCCAGAAATTTCAAGTTCTGGAAACGCGCTCCCTACAACATAAACGAAAAATGTATGCTA
>CALFWI010000097.1 GCA_937928615.1 uncultured Saprospiraceae bacterium
CGAAATTCAAGCGAGAGCTATTTTGGAGATGCGTTTATCTAAGTTGACTGGCTTAGAAATAGACAAGGTACAGCAAGAATTCGATGAATTGCAAATATTGATTGCGCATAAAGAAGCTATCTTAGCTAGCGAGGATATGCAGAAAGATATAGCAAGAGAAGAATTAGCAGAGGTAAAAGAAAAATTTGGAGATGATCGTCGTTCTGAAATTAGTTATTCGGATGGTGAAATTAGTATAGAAGATTTAATTAAGAATGAAGAGGTGGTTATCACAATCTCTAATCTTGGTTATATCAAACGAACGCCTGTGACAGAATATCGCAGACAAGCTAGAGGAGGTCGAGGTTCTAGGGGGACAAAGACTAGAAATACAGATTTTGTAGAACACTTATTTACTGCAAAAACGCATAATTACCTATTGCTTTTTTCCGAACAAGGACGTTGTCATTGGCTAAGGGTTTATGAAATACCAGAAGCTAGTAAAAATTCTGCAGGTCGTGTTCTACAGAATATCGTTGCTTTGCCTAAAGATGATAAAGTTAAAGCTTACATTAAAATTGAAGATTTGAAAGATGAAGCATTCATCAAAAATAACTATATCATTTTCTGTACCAAGCGAGGCGTTATTAAGAAAACGTCTGTAGAAGCATTTTCTCGACCAAGAGCGAATGGAATTAATGCCATTACTATTAGAGAGAATGATACCTTATTTGAGGCTAGATTGACCAACGGTAATAACGAAATCTTAATGGGCGTTAGAAGTGGTCGAGCCATTCGATTCCCCGAAGCAAAGGTTCGTCCAATGGGAAGGAGTGCTGCCGGAGTTAGAGGTATTATCTTAGATGAAGGAAAAGACGATGCGGTAGTTGGAATGATTAGCGTAGACCCAACGGATGAAAGTCGAACAGTACTGATGGTTTCTGAGAAGGGATATGGTAAACGTTCTAAACTGAGCGAATATAGAATGACCAATCGTGGTGGAAAGGGGGTTAAAACATTACAAGTAACGGAGAAAACAGGTAGTTTAGCAACGATCAAATCTGTTAGTGAAGAAGAAGATTTGATGATTACTAATAGATCTGGTATTACGATTCGGATTTCTGCTTCTGATATGCGTGTAATGGGGAGAGCTACTCAAGGCGTAAAAGTAATTAGAATAGATAAAGGAGATTCGATTGCAGATATTGCAGTGATACCGAAATCAGAAGAGGAGGAAATTGATGAAGAAGGGGTAAAAAACACGGAAAATGCAGAAGGTACAACGACAACAGCAGAAACTACAGCAGAGCAGGAGGAAATAGATACTCCTGAAAATGAGACTGAATCAGAAACTGACGATGATACCGAAGTATAATTAGTAATTAATATAAAAAAGTGAATGGTGTGTTTTATGCCATTCACTTTTTTTGTGACTTTAAATTGAAAATTATTCGACCCTAATTTTGTAAATAGTAGTCCTTAAGTACTACATGTTGGTTCTTAAACCCCCCACCCGTAACTTTCTTTAACGAAATTTAACACCCTAATCAAAGGCTTTAACGTCTTTGCAACACCAAAAAGAGATTTCCTAACGTCTTAATAGCGAACCTTTATAAAAAAAACTACGAAAGTTGTAGTTTTGTACCTGTCAACAAATGATTCAGGTTATTTTATAAACAATTCAAATTTTTGATTTAAAAAACTTTCAAACTAAAATTTAATAAAATGAAGAAGTTAGTGCTCGGATTCCTATCTTTATTATTAGTCGCTGGTACATTGACTGCACAAGAAGGCAAAAAGGCTTTAAAGAAAGCTATTAATGCTCAGAGAGCTTATGATTTAGATCCATCTAAAAATGGAGATAAATTACAAGAAGCAATAGCGTCTATTGAAACAGCAACGACTGCTGAAGACACTAAAAACACGGCTAAAGCATGGATTACTAAAGGAAATATTTATGGAGGTATTTGTTCCTCTCATCAAATGTTAAGCGCATTAGACCCTAATGCTGAAAAAGCAGTAGATAATGCAGCTATGCTTGCTTTTGAAGCTTATACAGCAGCAATCCCATTCGCAGAGAAAAGAGACCCTAAATTAATCCAAAAGGGTATTGGAGAGATACAAGGTCACTTAGTAAGTGAAGGTGCTGGTTATTATGAAAAGAAAGAGTACGAAACTGCTTATATGGCTTTTCAGTACGCTTTGGATGCGGATAAGTATCTAAAAGATAACGGAAAAGAAACTATTTTTGCAGATGAGTCTGCTCTAAATGATCAACGGTATTATACTGGTTTGGCTGCTTTGAACGCACAAAAATTAGCGGAAGCTAAGCCTATCTTTATGACTTTGAAAGATGCAGATTTTGATAAACCAGCTATTTACGAAGCTTTATATAAGTTAGAAGTAGAAGATGATAGAGCTGCTGGTTTAGCTATCTTAGAAGAAGGTCGAGTTAAGTTTCCAGATGATGTATCTTTATTATTCAATGAAATTAATCACTATTTAGCAGATGGTAAATTAAATGCATTGACTGGAAAGTTACAAGCAGCTATTGATAAAGAACCAGACAATATTTCTTTATATACTACTTTAGGAAGTATTTACGATAATCTTTACCAAAAAGCATTAGAAGAAGGAAAGGCAGATGTAGCACAAGAAAATTTTGATAATGCGTTTAAGGCTTATAATACAGCCTTAGGAAAAGATAATAAATTCTTCGATGCTATTTATAGTATTGGTGCTTTATACTACAACCGTGCTGCGGCAACGACTAAAGATATGAATGCTTTAGCGGACGATTATTCTAAAGCTGGGTTGAAAAAATATGATGAGTTAAGAAAATTAGTTTTAACGCAATTCGACGAGGCTTTACCTTATTTCAAACAAGCAGAGGCTTTAAATGCGAATGATAGAAATACTTTAATCGCATTAAAAGAAATCTTTGCTAGAAAAGATGATTTACCGACTTCTACTGAGTTTAAGAGTAGATTAGATAAAATAGAAGCAGGTGGCCAAAATGAAGCGTCTTACTTCAATGAGTAACTTAATGGTGTACGGTATTATGGTACACGGTTTGCAAGCATATAAATAAAAAAAAAGAGTCGAATTCTCCGTGAATTCGGCTCTTTTTTGTATGTTGGTTACTGGTTTGTCCATGCCTGATATAGATTGCTAGTTGAATTGAAAATAGAACTTTTGGTGTAAATAGCAATTTCAATAGCAAACTCAATCAACCATTGGCCATTTTTAAGACTTTGCATTGGAGATATTGTACGACAAGATTAAAGGTCAATTCAACGAGCAACTTTAAAATGATTTGTCAATTTACGCCACTAGCAAAGACTTAACTACTCTAATTGCTTTTCTCTATAATTCCGATAAGCTCTTGCTGCCATTACTAATAAAAAAGCGAACACTAAAATTCCGACAAAAGCATATAAAAAATTTAAGGTATTTCGATAAACGGCCAATAAAGCAATACTTAATAAAAATAAAGTAGGTAACTCATTCCATAGTCGGAATTGAAAAGAAGTAAAATAACCTTCCCCATTCTCTAATTTTTGAATGACCTTTTTAGCATGTAAATGATAGGCTAGTAAAAGAAATAGGAGTGCTAATTTTATGTGCATCCAAGGATTGACCATTAACCATTCTAATCCATGTATATAGAGCATTGCTAATCCGCAAGACCAAGTAATCATCATGCCTGGATTACAAATAATTTTATATACTCTCCACTGCATCGCATTAAATTCCTTAATTAAAATGCTTTTTTCTGGCTCTGGTCGTTGCATTGCTTCGGTATGGTAAACAAAAATGCGAACTAGGTAAAAAAGTCCTGCAAACCAAGAGACAAAGCCAAAAACGTGTAGTGCTTTAAAGAGTAATAGTAATGACATATCTATTTTTTATCAACAAAACTATATTTTTTCTGGATAGTAGCGCATTTTTGCTGCACATCTTTTGGTCATTTTTATTATGGATTTGGGCATCATGGATATAACTATCACGGATTTAGGCGAATAATGCAGGAGAAACCCTCCTATCCGTGATATTCTTATCCGAGATACTTCCTATCCGTGATGCTTCGTAAACTAAAAAGGCGATACAACTAGAGTCATATCGCCTTTCTTGAGAAAAATATTTTCAATCCTTATTAATTCAAAGAGAACCGAACCGTCAACCCACCTCGAACATTGGTTTGTCCAATAGAACCTCCCAATAAGGTTTTTGGAATATCTTTGCTGAAATCGACAAATAATCGAAGATTTAATTGGCTATTGACCGTGTAATCAATCGAAGGAGATACTTTGATTTGTGTAGAACCTCTAGTTGGCACAGGTGCTTTTAATTCATCTAAAGTATGCTTAATCGTTACATCGTCTCTAAAAGAGAAATCAAACTTAATATTTAGGTCATTTGCTTGGGATTGTCCCTGACCTTGTCTACCTCCACCTGGTAAAGCACTAGGTGGTTCTTGTTCTCCTTTTTTCTTTTTCTTCTTCTTTTTAGGTGTACCGAATTGTAAGAATGGAATACTTACATCTTTTAATCGATGTCCAAATCCAACAATGTATTCCGTCGTATTTTCTTCATCCAATTCCCCGTTTAATAAAGAAAAGGATAATCTTCTAGATTTTTTGAAATCTAAACGCATGTTCATGCCATTTTTCATACGCATATCCAATCCTAATAATGGGCTAAAGGCTTCGTCAATCACAATTGCTGGAATTTCAAATCGAGCATAATAATTATTGGTTTGTGAATTTACATTGCTCAAACCTAATGGATTAACAGCATCGTATTGGAAATTGGTATTAAAAGAATTGATGGTTAAGGTCGATTTATATCCATGTGTAATACTTACATTTTGGAAAATTTCGCTTAGCCCTTTTACTTTAGCTAAACCATTATAAGTTAACCGCCAATTGGGTTTTGGAATAATGTTTTGGAATTTTCGAGCATCTCTATAAAGTTCCGTCGTATTTGGATTTTGACCTGTATAAGCTGCTAAAAAGGCTGGAATTAAAACTTCTTGATGTGTTTGTCCATAACCAAACCTAAAGCCGCTATCATCGGTCGTATGCGCCAATCCTGTATTGTCTAAGCGAGCGGAAATAATTTTTCTATACTCTTCAAAAGTCGCAAAAAGACCGTCTAAATCTTTCTCGAATAATGTATTTAAAGCAAAATAAGAAACGGATAATGAACCAATATCCCGTTCATTGATATGGTCAATTCTAGTTTCATAACCTGGTTCTAGTCTTTGTACAAAAGAAGTAGAATCTTTAAAGAATTCGCTATGATTTTCTTGATAATTTCTATTGGCTTCTAATTCTATTCTAAAATCTTTGAAGGGTTCTAAAGTTATTCTAGCATCAACGGATTGTTGATAATCCTTGATAACTTGTTGATTTAGGAATACATTATTGGTAATCCACGGATTTTGAAAACCATTTGCCTTATCGGATGCCCTATCAAACCAAGCATCATTAGGCGAAACACCTAATACATAATCCCAGCCAGGAGAAGAGAAATTATTTTGACCGAATAATTCAGACTGTGGCATAAAGCCTGGTACCACTGAACCATAAGATTCTGAGTAATTTAACCTTGCCTTTTTTAACAATAATAAAGGTCGAATGAGTGCTTTTTCAACGGCAGAAATTTCTCTTTCTTTTTTCTCTTTCTTTTCTTTTTTCTTTTTGCCGTCTTTTTCTTCCTCGTCGTCCTTTTTCTTTTTAGTAGGCTTTTTTCTTGTTTTTCTTTTTCTCCCGCCTTTTCCGTTGATTTCTTTGAGGTATTTAGATTTGTTATATAACTTATCGAAATTGATGTCTAAATTAATCTGTCGGTTAGAACTATTCTGAATGACATTACCCAAAGAATCTGCATTAATAGCAGAGCGACTCCAATCGTAAGTTGCGCTATATTGCCCTTTTAAAGTGATAAAATCTAGGAAAGGGAAATTTTTCAATGGGACATTGATACTCGCATTGATATTATGGTAATAATTTTTGTTACGCCCAAAATTTCTGATATTTTCTCGGATATAATCTCGATTCGTACCATCATAGCGTTCACCAAAGGGGGTCGTTCCTTCCGTATCTAATTCATCTATTACGCCTTGATTTTCTGCTCGGTAATTTAATTTTAAGGCTTTCATAATGTCCCATTTGACATCATAATTTCTAGTCCATAAAAATTTCCGAATATAATACGTATTAAATGCTTCTTCTACAAAACGATAAGTGGTTGCTTGTTGATGTCTGTCTAATAAAGTGTTGAATGTAAAGGAATTAGGGAGTGGATTTAAATTCAACTCCTTGATGAATTTTAAATTTTTATTCTTAACCTTTTTAAACGGTTGAATATATTTTGGTCGCCAAGAGAAGCTATAATCTAGACCTCCCCGATGATTGTCAGTTTGGTCATTTTGAATTAAGGCATTTCTGTTAATCGTCTTGGTGTGATTATACGAAGCACTAAAATTGGAAATATCCCAAGGCATCGGTTTGGAATCCCCCGTACGTTCTTTTCGAACATTACTAAAGTTAATCGTACTAATCGAATTGTATTCTTGTGCTTGATTCTTAATCGAATCTCTGGTGGCTGCCGGGGCTGCATCTAGTTTTTCCTTTAATGGAATGTCTAAATCATAAGGGTCAAATTCTGGTGTATAGGTTGTAACAGAATGTTGTGCATAAAAAGGTATTTTGATACCTGTTTTTTCTGGTAAAAATTTACCCAATTCTAAATTAGTAGATAAATCGTATTGTAAATATCGCTCTCTTGCTCGCTCATTTACTTTATCCTCTAATTGCCCCCAACCGATGGTACTAAAATTACCTGCTACCGTTGCGTTTCCTAAATCTGCTAATTGTACATCCATTCTAGCTAAACCAGCAGAACCACCACATTCATCAAATCCACTTAAACGCAATTCATTTAACCATACTTCGGTACAAATCGGTGCCCCATTATCTCTTTTATTTCTAATCCCAATCATGACGCCTTTTACCAGACCCAAGTTAGGATTACCTACAACTGTGATTTTAGCGCCTTCTTGTCCGCCAGAAACGGTAAATGGCACATTAATATTGGCATTGACATCGCTATTTCTCAATTGCTTAACGGCAATAAAGGAATCTAATGCGATATCGATTTGATTTTGTGGTAACCAAACTTCATTGACATAACTTTCATTTAATTGATTGGCACCACCACCTGTAATAGTCGGCAAATTAGCCGCATTGGACATAGCTAATGGCAGTTCATACTCATAATAATTTTCTTCATAATCACTACCTAATCGCATGAACAATTGGACTTCTCCGGGTTCATATCGTGCTTCGCCATCTTCATCTTCTGCATGCACAAACATTTTGATGCGTTCATACACCCGCATATCTACATCCAGTGGTTTAAATAAGGCTCTTGCATCTCCATCCGCTAAATCGCAGACACTGATGGATAAGGATTGCTCATTTTGTAAGGCATTAGGGAAATTACCTAAGGAATTTTCTCGAACAATTCTTGGAGGCAGGACATAAGCAAAAGGTTCTCTTTTTCCGTTTTCGTTAATATTAACAGTATTAATATCGAAATCAGCGGCTAATGGCGGATTTGTTGGAATACCAAATAAAGTACCTAATTCTCTAGTATATCTTCTCCAACGATTACTGATTAATTCTAATCTGGCAAAACGGAATGTTCTGGGTGAAGCAAAACCCGTCATATACATTCTAATAAAACGAATGGCTCTGAAATCGTTAATACCTCCAACGGTTCCAGTAGGTTGAGCTAATGGAATTTTAAACCGATACCAGTTGGATTGAACGCCACCAAATTCTGGTCCTGGTTCAACATCTGTAATAAACCGATTTTCCTCAATACCACCAAAACCATCTCCTTCAATCGGAATTCTGTATTCAAAATAAGCTTCTGTCTCATTTAAACTATTATTTCTATCTAAATCCTCATCATCTGGATTACCTCTATTACTTTCAGTTGTAAATCCATTGGCATTTCCCTGAGTATTGGGGTCATTTTGGTCTCTAGAATTACCTTGTGTACCATTAAATTTTGAATACCTTTCTCTAACTGGGGTATCGTTTGGATAATCTCTATGGTGGGTGAAATTATCATTAGAGACGTCGTTCCGAATTTCATTTAGTACTCCTGGATTTAAAGCACCCGAAGCTACTCCTTCTTCTAAAGCCTCTAGGTATTCGCTATAATGCTCTACCTCCATAGAGTCATTAAAACCATCAAACCCTAAATCTTGCTCATTTTGAGAACCATTTTCTCGATTAAAACTTCGTATTCTATTGACTAATCTTGGTACTCGTCCCCAATTGGTTGTAGACACTAATTGCTCTTCGACATTATCACAAGAATCTCTCTGACTTCTTGCATTCTCTGCATCTTGTGACGTAGGAAGTCCGTTTTCATAAAAACGCTTGGAATCTCTTAATAAATCTTCGGATACATTTCCTAGATTAAAAACAATTTCACCACCACCACCTTGATTTTCAATAAAAGGACTTAACATCCAGAATTCAATAAATTCGACGTTGGCGGATTGAAAATCTGTATTATTTTGGATGGCTTGGGTAATACCTGCCCATCTACTTTCAGGATCTCTTAGTCTACCGTTTTGTGCTAAACCTGCAGAAAATTGAGTGCCATTTGGTGGGTCAAAATTATAAGGCCCTCTTGTTGTCGGATCGTAATAAACATCTAATAAACGTTCTTGATTATTACCTAAACCTGTATTAAAAGATTGTTCATTTTCAAAAATTTCTGTAATAGGAACTCGTCTAGTGTAGGGGTCATCTTCTGAACCTGCTATACCAAATTCTAAATTATACCAACTTAAATTAGCTCTATTTACTCCACCTCTAGTATCGTTAATCAGACGAGATTCTGGAAATTCTCTACCACCGTTTTGTCCCGCATTTTGTGGTACAGAGGCTAAATTCCAATTTAAAATTTGTGTTCCTAAATTAATAGAACTGGTTGTTCCTTCAAAATCATCTAAATAGACTGCGCCATCATCATCTGCTTGATTAACACCTCTGGCGTGGCCTGGTCTTAAAGCGGCTAATTCTGCATTGAAGGCAATAGAAGAGGCTGCTTTAGTACTATAAAAGGGTAGGGCATCTAATGCTTTTGTCAACCAAGGGGTTTCTTTTTGGAAAGAAAAATCTAATCCATAGACCTTATTATTAATAGGGTCTTCGCCAAAATTTACTTTCTGCGTAAATGGACGTTCAAATAATTGCATGAAAGTACCGCCAATCGTTGCATTTTTACCCAAGTCATAATCTGCTCGAACACCCAGCATGGTTCTAGACTGGAAACCAAATAAGGAATTGTCTTCAAAAGAAACATTAATGGGGACACCAGAATTTAGAATCGCATCATTTAAAATCTTTACTCGACCAATATTATAATCAATGGTATAATCTGAACCTCTAACCAATACTTGTCCACCCGCAGTGATTCTTTCAGAACCTTCTGGGATATTAAAAGAACCTAGCGATATTTCTGAACTAACTGTTGATTTATATTCTCCTTTTAAAATGAATCTATTTAACTCAGGATATTCCTTTACTCGGAAAAGCGTAGAATCATATAATTGTGGGAATGTATATTGCCTAATTAATTGCTCTGCTCTAGCAGAATTATCGACCCGTTCTCTAATTTCTCTTTCTAAAGAACTGCCAAAAGGCTCTAGTACAGGAAACATTATTCGACCATTTCTAGAATTAATCGTCAAATCTGGGACAAAGTCAAAAACACCATCAGGTTGAGGATCTCTAAGAATGTTTAAATTATCTAGATTTAATAAACGCAATAATGGGAATCTAGATAATTCTGGAGCTGGAATAAATCGTTTGTCTCCTTTACCAGGATCTTGGTATAAAACCTCCATTCTAAATTCTTGCTCATCTACTTGATAAGCACCAATGTTATAAACGTTCTTCATCATCAAATCCCACATCGGCAGGTCAATTCGATTCGCAGAACTCTTTAACATTTTTACAAAGAGTACATTCGATGGGTCTTGGGTACATTCTTCCCCGTCCGAACTTTTTTCTGAAACATCATTCGCAAATTCTCCTACTCTAAATACTCGACCATTATAGGTATATTCGTAGGCAACCCCTAATACTTGGTTGGGACGAACGTTTACATTTACAGAAATAAATCCTAAATCTGCATTATAGGAAAACTCGGATTGAGATAACATTCTCGCTCTTACCTTTTCATAATCTCTAATTTGTTGTAAATTAAACGGTGCATTCTCTACAACGCCTACTACATTATCAATAATGTGCGCATCTCTGTCTTCTAATAATTCTCGTTCTAAGAAATTGGAGTTATTGGCTGGTAAACTTCTACCAAATAAATCTCGATTGGGTGGTGCAATCGCTGGAACGGATTGTACTCTTTCTGATTCTCCTAAATCGGCAATGGCGACTACTTCTCGAATATTATCGGTCGCATCTACGGCATTTCTATCATTGGTAATCCAAACTTGTATTTTAGAAATTCTAAAAAGACTGTTAATTTGTGGTAAATTTCTTAAGGCACCTTCAAACGATTGTTGGTTATAGTGGGATAAGAAAAAATTTCTATTTTCATCATATTCATCTGCAAACACTTCAAATTCCCTTACTTGTGCGCCTCCCTCTAATTGGATATTGTCTCGTTGAGATTTTTGTTGAGCGGCTAAAAGGCTTAATTTTAAATACCCAAACTGTAAATCGGTTCTTAAACCAAATAAATTTTGACTACCCTGAATTAAAGTACCTGGTAGTGGTAAACTTACATTACCCGCTTCAATGTTTTTAATGATATCATCTTCACTGAAAGCATCACTCGCATAGCCTAAATTTAGTTGATTTTCAAAATCAAAGGTGGCTTGAGTATTATAATTAGTCGATAAATTTAATTTTTCTCCAATCTTTCCCTCTACGTTCATCTGAATATCCATGTCGAAATCAAATCCTGCTTGTCGTCTTCGCTGCCGATCTAAATTAACAATCCCATTATCTGTGAAAAATCCACCAAAAGTAATATCGATATTTCCTTGTGGCTTGATGGATACATCTGTTCCACCGAAAAGGCGATTGACCAAATTATTTTCTATTTCGGATTGTAATTTAGAAATAGGGTCAATTTTACCACTAATGTTATCATCACTGGTATTAACACCTGCTAAATTATTAAAGTATTTCTGCTCCTGTTCTTTAGCTCGGTAGTCCATATATTCTTGGAAGGACATATAGGTCGGCGCTCGGAAATAATCATCTCCTAATTTTTCTGTGATAATATACTGCCCAGTTTCTACGTCATATTCCACATCCTTTTCAATAACCGCAGGATCTTTTAAATCAAAAGGGTTATTATTCGGTGTCGTGATAAAATCTCCAGTTCTATCTTGTATCGGAGGAATAGTATCTTGAGCGACTATGACGGTCGATTCGTTGATGGAAAAGGAAGTATATTCATTACCAAAGTCAGGCCCGGTAGCAAATAAATAAAAACTGGATACAAATAAAATACTAAAAAGTAAAGATGTTTTGCTCATGGTAAACATTGCGAAAATCCTAGGATTGAGAGATGAAATGAATAAATGCGTCAATGAAAAAATAAGTTGTTCTTTTAGGTATTTTATCGCCTCTTAGATTTCGAATAACTTTTATTTAATCATTTATGCATTTTGTCATTTATGCATTTGAAATGGTATTGACTAGTTGATTTATAGATTTTTAAATATTATATAATTCAAAATCTATTCCATCTTTTATTAGTCAAGAACATTTGCTCAATCAGTTTTGAGTAAAGATGTCTAAAAACGTTCTATTTGATCTGTAAGTTTCAACTTACAGATATGCTGTACGACTTAGTTTATTAGCCAAAATTATTAAATCTTCAACTTAATAGCATCAAGTAGGCGTACTTGACATTTTACCAGAAAGGGTAAGAGATGTAGATTTTACAATTTAGTTGCTAAGTTTTTATAAGCGCTATTTATCAAACGTAAAAGGGTGATTTAATTGCCTATTAAGGATGAATTTTAACAATGTAGGTTCCTTAATAAGTATAAAAGGCTTGATTTCAATAGTTTATCTTTGGAAGCTATTTCGATTTTTACGGAATATATGAGTTGTGAGTTGCGAGTCATGGCTTGTGTTCATTTTTATTAAATGACTATTTTACCTTTATACCATTGTATTGCAACTACTCATATACCTTTCTATTAAGAAAATTGCCGTAATGACAATCGAATTAGTTCTTCTACTGTTTTTACTTGGGGTTGTTCCTTTAAGATTTTACTCAATACCTTTTGTGATTGAATTTTGTTAAATCCTAAAGAAACTAATGCAGATAACGCCTCATTTCGCAATGTATTGTCCACACCTGCTGCAACTAATGCGGTATCTCCTCCATCTTTTAATAATTTGTCTTTTAAATCTAAAATCAATCGTTTTGCCGTCTTTGGGCCAATGCCTTTTACTGTTTTAAATGCACTTACATTTTCACCAATAATGGCGGAACGAGCTTCTGCTGGACTCATAGAAGAAAGCATGGTTTGAGCCGTACTGGGCCCAATACCAGAAACAGAAATCAGGTGTCGAAATAATTTTCGTTCTGCTCCATCTGCAAAACCATATAAGGTATGACTATCTTCTTTGACTTGGAGATGGGTGAGAATTTTAATCGTCTCTGATTTTTCTATCTTACTATAAGTATTTAGACTAATATTGACTTTATAGCCAATGCCGCCTACTTCTACCACTATAAATGTTGGATTTTTAAAAGTAATGAGGCCTTTTAGGTAGGAAATCATAATTTTTATTTTGAAGGTATCAGGTGTGAAATCGACACTTAATACCTATTTTCTTCCAATAAAACTGCGAAAATACAATAAGATAAGTCAACTTAGCCTATTTTTGAATAGATTTAAGTGATTCTAGTTAATTTAGGAATTTAAAAAATGAGGTCATGAAAATATATAGAGAAATAACTCCCCTGAATCCAGGAGATATTTATACAATCGCTAATTATCCTGATGCAACGTTTGATTATCCATTGCATAATCATCCTGAATATGAAATAAATTTGGTGATGAAAGCTTCTGGAAATCGCATAGTAGGCGATAAAATGGAAAAATACAACGATTTTGATATGGTGTTATTAGGACCTTATTTAAATCATGCTTGGGATGGCGCAGATACAGATAAACAGAAATACCCAAAAACACATACAGTCGTATTACAATTTGGAGAAAAATTGTTTCAGCATAATTTTTTATCAAAAAGAGCTTTTCAACCCATCAGGACAATGTTAGATTATTCGGTTCGTGGAATAGAATTTCATGGAACGACGAGGGGGATAGTCATGGAAAGAATGCTAAAGCTAGTTAATATGGAAGCATTTGAAGGGGCTATTAACTTCTTAAATATTTTGCAGATTTTGGCTACTTCTAATGAAAATCGTTTTGTAGCAAGTGCGGGCTACTCTTCCCAAATACCTTCTCCTGAAAATAAACGGATGGACCGAGTATATGAATTTATTATGGACCATTACCAAGAAAAAATTACTTTACATCAAGTCGCAAGCATGGTTAATATGAGTGATTCTGCCTTTAGTCATTTTTTTAAAAAATCTACTAAAAGAAGTTTTTCTAAATTCTTGACAGATGCTCGCCTAGCGCGTGCTTGCAAACAACTTTTAGAAACTCAAGATAGTGTTAGTGAAATATGTTTTCAATGTGGTTACACCAATCTTTCTAATTTTAATCGCCTTTTTAAGAAATATAAAGGAATGACTCCTGTTGCCTATCGACAACAAATTCGGTATGAATTACCAGTAGTTGCTAAGCGGTTCGTGTAGAATTGACACTAATATCTGTGATTTGCTGATACTTTTGTGTTAAAAACTAATACTTTTTTTAAAAAAAATATAATAATTTATTAATTGTTCCTACATTTAGCGAGTTAAAATAAAATTTTATTTGATGATATTATCTTTTGGTAAAATTTTTAACTTAATAAATTGATATAAAATTATTTTGATTTTAAATCAAAAAACGACTTTTAGTTTCATACAACACGAACCTACTGACTTTATGTTGGTAGGTTTTTCAGCGGTTAACCTATAATGACTTATAAGGAGTTTGTTCATAACATCAATCCACCACTTAATAGGAAAGAAAGATACTATTTCTTCCCTTATTCTACATCAATATATAGACTTATTTACTAATTAATTTGACCTAAGGTCAGTGTTAATAAATGTAGGGTTATATTGTTCTTTGATTTATGGCTAATCTGAAATGATATTATTTCATTAACATTTTATTTTGATAAAAAAAACAAAAGGAAGGAAGCGGAATTATATTTCTTATCGTTCAAAAGAATAAACTATTCAAATATTATTCTGAATTACAGTAGATAATATAATGAAACTATTGACAGATAAGTTAAATACAAAAAAAAACGCTTATTTATATTTTACCTATAAATAAATTTATTACATTTGAGATTATTTATCTTTAACATTTTCTTAAGATTAAATTGAAAAACAATACTAACCAACAAAAACACTAACCGATAAAAAATCACCTTACCAAATTGATACACTAAAGAACTATATAGTTTGTGTTTTGATAGAAAAGTTAAAACAACTAATTCAACCTTTTTTTTCATCATACGAACTAGAGTATTGTTTAATTAAAAACTTAATTCGGTCGGATGTTTCCATTTTAGTGTGAATACTAGTATTTATTCAAAAAATGGATACTTCAAGGTTGAGTTTTTTTATTTATTAAAATCACTAGTTTAATTTAAAAATCAGCTTATGAGACAAAAAGCATTACGTATGTCTTTTAAATGGCTGCCTAGCAGTCTTGTCGCGCTATGTTTGCTGTTTTCTGCCACTATGTTTGCGCAGATTACAGGTACAATTGTTGACGACAGTAAC
>CALFWI010000098.1 GCA_937928615.1 uncultured Saprospiraceae bacterium
TTACCTTCCAATTTCAATCCAACTAATTATCGAATTACAGACCAAATTGGTAAAGTCATAAATACTGGAAAACTAAATAAAAATCAGCAGCAACTTGATTTAATTTTTTTATCAAAAGGACTTTATATGATTGAATTTTTCAACCAGCAACAACAACGAATTATTGGAAAATGGGTCGCTTTTTAAATATTGATTCTCTGACAAATCCCTCCGACGGGTCGGAGTAAATAGTGGAATAAGATTTTAACCGTCCGATGACTCCGTCGTCGGATGGCTAAAATCAGCTCATCCGACGACGCTAGTCATCGGACGAGCTGATTTTTTACAGTTTACTCCGATAAATCGGAGGGATTTGTCAAAGAACCTAATTTTTTGCTGACTTTCAAGTATTTATAAAATCTTGGAGCATCTCTCCTCTAGTTTTATGTTTATAATTTCACCCTTTCCGAGCCACAACTTGCAAAATGATAGGCGAGTAAATAAATCCCTTTTCATTACTTTCTTGTGCTTTAAAAAAGGCATTAGCCATTAAATATTCTGCTTGGGTCATTAATCCTTGTTCCACAAAAACAGGGGCAAAATCTTCGTGTGCTTCTCGCCACCAATTCCATAACCGATGACCAACAGGGGCAAAACCACCGACACAAGTTTGATGCTCTAACGTAAACCCTACTTCCTCTAATAAACTAGGCAAATAAGTCCCAATTTGCGCATCGCCGCCATTCGTTAAATAGAAATTATGCCAACCTTTAGTATTCGCTAAAAAGCCATCATTCGGAGGAGAAGATAAAACATTCCCAAGGGTTAAATATTCCATGGCCGCGAAGACACCACCAGGATTTAATTTTTCATAAATGGCTGTAAGGATTTCCTTTAAATCAGGAATTAAAAAAGCTAAAACCCATCGACAAAAAGCCCCGTCAAATTGTTGATTTGCTTTGCCTAGATTTAAAAGGTCTGCGTGAAGTGGTGTAATGTTAGTCGTTTGTTGTTGGTTGATTTGATAATTTAAATAAGCTTGATACAAAGCAGCTTTGTCCAATGCCGTAATTTGCGAATTGGGGCAATGCTTGGCGATTTCAAAAGTAGTGAAACCAGGGCCGCAACCTAAGTCTAAAATAGAGGAACAATTAGCTAAGTTAGCTTGCTGAATTAATTGCTGGGTTTCGGGTTGCCATGCGGTATGTTGTTTGTCTAAACGAGTTAATTCTTTTTGGTGAACGCCTAAGAAGTAGTCTTCCATTATTTTATCCAATTAAAAAGGGCTAAAATTCGCAAGATAGGAAATTTTAGCCCTTTTATTATAGGAAGATAAAGGATTCAATTATTCTACAATCAATTACTCCATCCGCAAAGCATCCGCAGGAGCGACTTTTGTCAACTTATAAGACTGACCACCAATCGCAATAATTGCAGTAGCAAAAACCAGTAAATTCGCCAAAACAAAAGGCATTAACCCTAAACTAAAATCACCCATATATTCTTTTACAGTGTACAAGACCGCTTGCAAAGCACTCCAACAAAGTACCGTTGCAATACAGCTAGAAATGAGTAACATCCATATAAAATTTCGATTGGCTAAAAGGATAATTTGAGCGGTAGACGCACCTAATACTTTCCGAATACTCGCCTCTTTTAAGAACCGATTATGATTTTGTTTAGCTAAACCAAATAAGCCCATACAGGCAATTAACAAAGCCAACGTAGCCAAATATCCCCAAGCATTAGTGGCATTTTTAAAGGTACGATGAAAGCCATCAAAGACTAAATTTTGGTAAAAATAATTAAAGGGAATTTCGGGATATAATCCTGCCCAACTTTTTCGAGCATAGGCTTCTATTTGTTCGCTTGTACCTGCTGTATGTCGAATGGCCATATAGCCATAGTTTTCTGAGTTTCCTTGATAAAAAACGACGGGTAATTCAATATAATAACCTGCTAGTCTAAAATCTTCTACGATGCCCACTATATTATAGCTTTGTCCATCCTTACGGAAGGTTTGTCCTATTGGGTTTTTCCAGCCTTGTTGGTCCACAAAAATTTGGTTAACTACCACGGAATTGGCATCTTCAACTTGGCGAAAAGCATCAAAAAATCGACCTTGGCGAATCTGTAAGCCTAAGGCTTCAAAATAATCAGTTCCCACTTCAAATTGAACGACTTCTGTTTCTTGCTCACCTATTTTAATGGGGCTTCTAGCCATAGCCTCTCCAATATGATTGACCGAACCACCTACTGTTTCCACATAAGGGCTTCGGCTAATTTCGTTTTTTAAACGTTCATATTGATTGGCATTTTCTAAGCGGACCATTAAGGTTTTATCGGGTTGATAGCCCCAATCCATACTTTCATAATAATTGCCCGCTGAAAACATCAAAACGCTATAAATGACAATACCAAAAGCCAAAACAAACTGAATCCCTAAAAATAATCTAGTGAGTTTATTTTTTTTGACAATTTGTTGACTTCCACGGAAAATAGAGGCAGGTTGAAAAGCACTAATATAAAAAGCAGGATAAGCACCAGAAGCAATAGCTGTAAAAACTAACAAGCCGATCAGAAACAACCATAAACTAGGATTTTGACTAATTCCTAAAGAGATTTTTAGCGCCATAATAGAATTAAAAACAGGAATGATTGCTGCTTGGGCAATCGCCACCCCTAACAATAAAGCGAAAGTACAAAGGAGTAAATTTTCAGACATAAATTGTACAATCAACTGTATTTTTTGGCCACCAATCGCTTTACGGATACCAATTTCTTTCAATCTTTTTCCAGCAAAACCTAAAGCGATATTGATGTAATTAAAACAAGACAAGGCAATCATCATTAAAGCCAAAAAAGCGAGAATTAAGTTTACTTCAGGAGGGGCAGCATAAGCAGGCCGACGATTGACTTTATAAGCTTTAGGATTCGGGTTTTTTAAATTATCAAAAACAAATGACTTTATTTGTAGGTCTTTGTTAGCTGCATTTTGTAGCGCAACATATTTATCCATACTAGCGGAAAGGTCTTCAACATTTGCTTCTGTTTTTAATTGAACAAAGGTGCCTCTAATATGTCTGGTCCAATCGGTTTCATCTGCTTCCCCGATCGTACTCAGAGTATTAAATCCAGTAATGATATCAAATTTAAATCCTGCATTTTCAGGAAAGGGAGCTGCAACCCCTTTGACCGTAAATATTTTTTTAACTTGATTCTCAAAAACAATAGTTAAAGCTTTACCAATAGGTGCGTCTTCTTTAAAGTACTTTTCGGCTAGCTTAGTACTCAAAATAATAGCATCTGGTTCATTTAGGACACTTGGGGAACCTTCTGTCAAAGGAAAAGTAAACATATCAAAAAAGGTAGGGTCGGCAAAATAAACCGACTCATCAAAAACCCTATCTTCTAAGTAGACTTTACTTCCCCAATTATCCACTCGAACTGCCAATTCTATTTGTGGAAAATCATTAGCTAGCGCCTCCCCTAATGGCACAGGTGCATTCCCCCAAGTCTGTTCGGTTCCATTATGCTCCACGATATATTCCGCAATATAAATTTGGTCTCCATTTTTATGAAAATTATCCATCGTCCAATGATTCTGGATAACCAAGAATACCGTAATACTGGCGCCAATGGCAATGGACAAACCAAAAATATTGATGAAAGTAATCGCTTTATTGTTGAACAGGTTTCTATAAGCTAATTTGAGATAGTTTCTTAACATTGGTTGATTTTTATTAACTTACTTATTTATTTAGAGAAGATTGCTATATTGTTAGAATTATTACATTGTTGTCGTAGCACATTCGCAAACAAACAACAATGTAGCAATATAACAATTCAACAATTATCATAAACTTATCAACTGATTCCTAAAAAAAGGTCAGCGCTCCTCAAACAATTACTATTCTGTTTTCAACGCCTTAATCGGATTGGCCACCGCCGCCTTCACACTCTGAAAACCAACCGTCAAAAAGGCAATACCAACGGCTATAAAACCCGCCACGACAAATATCCACCATTGCACCTCAATGCGATAGGCAAATTCTTGTAGCCAAACATCCATCGTAAAATAAGCGATGGGTGCAGCGATAATCATAGCAACAATCACCAGTTTTAGAAAGTCTTTAGATAATAAGGCAATGATACTAGCTGGACTAGCACCCAATATTTTTCGGACACCAATTTCTTTAGTTCTTAAAAAAGTCGTGTAAGATGCTAAGCCAAATAAACCCAAGCAAGCAATTAAAATAGTTAGCAAAGTAAAAAAAGAAAGGATATTACTAAAGCGTTGGTCGGCTTCGTATAAGCGTTGAAAATCTGCATTCAGAAAGGAATATTCAAAAGTATTACCAGGAAAAACTTCTTGGTAAGTCGTTTGTGCATGGGCAATAGTAGTCGCTATATTTTCGCTTGAAACATGAAGGGATAATGGATTGCCAGGATTATAAAAAGGCGCAAAGACCAGTGGTGCGACACTCGTATGTAAAGACCGTTGGTGAAAATCAGGCATAACACCTACTATTGTCCAGTCCTTTCCAAAGAAATTGACGCGTTGGCCTACTGCGGTTTCATTATCCGTATACCCTAACATTTTTACAGTCGCTGCGGTAACAACTATATTTTCTAAAGCGCTAAAATTTCTATTATGGTCAGTCGGTCTAAAAAATCGACCTGCCAAAGGTGCTAATCCATAAGTTTTGGCATATTCAAAATCTGCCCCTATAAAATTGGAAGCGAAGGTTTTATCTGTATCCCCTACCCCTAGTTTTCTAATATTGAAAATTCTTCCAGTTCGCTCCCCTGGTAACCGACTAGAAGAAGCCGCACTATTAATAGTGGGATGAGTAGATAATTGAGTTTTGAAAGTAGTCATCCGTTCGATAAACGTACTATCGAAGTTAGTCATTTCTGGCCCATTAATGGTCATAATTTGGTTAACATCAAAACCCAACTCTTGTTTACTCATAAAGTCAATTTGCTTAGAGACCAACCAAGTAGCGGTAATCAACGCAATAGACATCGTAAATTGGAAAACAACTAAGCCTTTGCGCAACCAACCTTTTCCTAAATCCTTAGAAAAAGTACCTTTTAAAACGGTGGCGACGTGGGGAGAAGATAATAACCAGGCTGGATAAAATCCTGAAATAATCACCCCTCCTAAAATAAGTCCTAGTAACGCCAAAGCCAAATAGCCATTAACCCCATTGCCCGCAAAAAAACTCAATCCTTCAGGGCTAACATCAAAGTTCTGCGCAAACCAAGGGGAGCATAATTGCACCAAACCAAAGGCTAATAATAAACTAAATCCATTAACCGACAAGGCCTCTGCTAAAAATTGGCGGACTAATTGACTTCTAGTGGCACCAATTACCTTTCGCACCCCCACTTCTTTGGAGCGTTCTATAGCTCGAACCGAACTTAAATTAATATAATTAACCCAAGCAATTAATAAGATAAAAAAGGCAATAATTAATAAAGACCAAACAGCTTTGCCATTAACGGTACGGCCAATTTCATACTCCAAATCCGAAGAATACAAATGAGCATCCGCTAAGGCTTGCAAGGTAAACACTTCTTTTCTACCAGAAGCTTCCTGTTCCTCAAAATAGCGATGACTAAAATCGGTAAATTTAGCTTCTAGGGCAGTGACATCGGTATTGGGCTTTAAGGTTACATAATGATAAAAATCAGAATTAGTAAAACTTATATCCGACCCTTCTCCACCATAGCGAATGAGTGTCGCATAACTCAATAATAAATCAAAATTCAACGTCGAATTATCTGGGATATCTTCGCAAATAGCGACTATTTTAAACGGGTCTTGATTGCGGTCAATTTTTAAATCTTCCCCTATAATAGCTTCGTAATTACCCTTTGCAGTTGGAAAATAGCGGTCCGCTAAGGATTTAGTCAATATTACTTCATTTGTTTCATTCAAGAGCGTCAAATCTTGGCTAGCAATTAGTTCAAAATCAAAAATCTCCAAAAAATGTTCATCTACCCAAAGACCTGGTTCTATCGGTTCAATTTTATCTCCTTTAATAACCATCACATCAGCACTATAGCCAATCCGAGTAGTATTTTCAATTTCGGGAAAATCTTTCCGCATCGTCGGCCCAATAGCAGGATACGTTATCGTTCCTTTTTGGACAGACTCGCCATCTTGAAAACGTTCGTTAACGACTCGATAGATGTTTTCTTTTTTAGTATGAAAATCATCATAACTCAGTTCAAAATTGACGTATTGTAAGAG
>CALFWI010000099.1 GCA_937928615.1 uncultured Saprospiraceae bacterium
AGGTAGCTGCATTTTTTAGCTCTCAAAAGATGGGCTTTAAAGGATGCTTACAATTGCACTAAGGTAACTGCTTCTTTAAATTGATTTAAATGAAATGACATCCATGCTGCACTACGAAAATAAGCATAGGGCCAAAAAGAGCCTGTTCTTTTTTTGGGTAACTTAAAAGCAGCCTCTTTTTCCATAATTAATGCCTTCTGCATATAACTATCATGAGTACGCTGATTGCCTTTAATTTTGGCTATTCTTGCTAAATCATAGTACTCCATTGCTTGGTCATGTAGTATTTTCGCTGTATTCATAATTGAATCATTTTTGATTTCGGCTCACTAAATTCTACAATAATTACGTATGTAAGATAGTCTCTTTCTAGTATTACTTGCAATATGTCGCCTTTTCTTTTGGATTCGCATATTTAAAGTATTGCCTTTATTTTTTCTCAAAATTCCAGATACTTCCAATAAAGCATCTGGTTCAATTTCTCCTTCTTCATAATTCTCAACCGTCTGAAGTGTATAATCTGCTTGCATTAATTGTGGAACTCGCCCTGCTATTACCAATCCTGTAAGCGGAAAAATTAACAACGCAGCAATAGCTGTAGCTCCATACTCCGCTGCTTCGACAAAATCGCCCCAACTCCGTATTATTTTTTCAGTAACTTCGTCCGTCCATTCTAATTGAAAAGGGTATAATCTATCTTCAAAATCGACCAAAATTTTTACACCTGATTGATGCCCATTATTAATCAGGCAAATTATAGCAGCCTCTGCCCAATATTCACCTACATTTTTAGACACACCAATTTTCTCTTCTTTTAAAAAATCTAATTGAAGCTTTCTCATAATAAGACTAAAAATAAGAAAATTAGGTCAGTAAAAAAAGTGTTTTAATTAAATTAAGAATTAGAATCCAACCTCAATATAGCTAAACAGAAAGGTATCTAATGTATCGTTTCATTTCTTTCTGTCCATTATTTCTTTTAGTTTAGCTAACTTTAGCTTTTTTAAATCTACAAATTCATTAGAAATAAGCCAATCTTGCTAAAAAAAATAAGCCTAGTCCTTTTCATTAGTTTTTGTTGCTTTATCGGTTTACTAACCACTATTAATTATTTTGTTAATCAATCATCCATTTATAAGAATACACACCCAACTACCACAGGCAATACCATTTCCATTTTACTTTTAGACGGTTTATCCCAATCGATTTTTGAACAGAATCTAGCGGCAAATAAATTACCAAATCTTAGAAGGCTCATCCAAACAGGTACTTATGTTAAAAATGGAATTGGCGCGTTTCCAAGTATGACAGGTTATGCTTTCTATCCTTTTATTACAGGTAAAGATGCATCGACTAGTGGGATTTATGGCTTGCGTTGGTTTGACCGAAATTTGGACAAAGGGAATCTCCGAAATTATGTTGGCCGTACCAATATTCACATGAATCGGGATATAACTCCTCAACAAAAAAACATCTTTGAATTAAGCGGCGACCAATATACTTGCTCCATCAATTCGTATATGAATAAAGGCGTCAAAGAGTCAGCATTAACAGGATGGCGACATACGACTTCTAAATTTGAACATACGCCACTTTTTCAATTTTTAGCAGCCCTCCCCTATTTTGGCAACCGCATTACGACCGATTTTTTTGAGCATGAAACCTATGCTATGGACTTGGCTAAAAAACAATTAAAACGCAATCCAAAAGTTCAATGGGTTACCCTTCCCTCTTTAGATGCGATGAACCATATTCATGGAACGACAGCTAATTATTCCGCTTTATTAATTCACGTAGATAGTCTGATTGGTGATTTTGTGCAAACAATTGATGGTTTAGGACAAAGTAATACCCGTGCCTTGGCTATTATTACCGACCATGGCATTTCTAATGTCCATCAAAACATTGATTTAAGAAAGAATTTCAACAATAAATTAAACCTAGACTTAGAGCGAGGAAAATCCGTTCATTTATTAACGGATGAGTTAACAATCCCTTTATCGGAATTTGAAAATAAGGATGGTTATTTTGTTATCAATGGGAATTTAAGTGCTTACCTCTATCTGAGAAATCCTTTGGAAAAAGATACAAAATTAAGTTGGCGAAAAAAATTATTACTTCCTCAATTACAAGCTTATGCAACACCTGAAGGAGACAAAAATTTACTTCGCTTTTTAGCCCAACAAGAAGGCATCGGATTATTAGCCGCCCAACAAAATGATTCAACGATTTGGGTACAAGTAGCCGACCAAATGGCGATAATTACGAAGCGTCAAAATGTCTATAACTATACGCCTTTGAATGGAGACCCTTTGGGCTATACCCAAGATACTTTAGCGCTAAAATTATTAACTAGCGAATTTTACACGGCTAATACTTGGTTGACACATACCATCCAAACAGATTATCCTGACGCTATTTATAGACTCTATGAATTGATGTCTAAACCCAATGTAGGAGATTTATTAATTTGCAGTAAAAAAGGGTATGATTTAGCGGCGGACTATGAATTATTTGTAGGTAATTATAAAGGCGGACATGGCGGATTGCATAAAGACTTATTAAAAGTACCTTATATTTTATATCTGCCAAATCAAGCCTCAAAGCAATTGGAATTTCTTCGTTCGGAAGAAGTAGGAGGAATGATTATGAAGTATCTTTTTAACCAGCAACCAGCAACTAGCAATTAGTTTTTCTCTCTTTGGTTTTTTAATAAAATTTTTCTATAAAACAAAACAGACAAATGTATAGCGATACCAAAAAGTGCCCAGAATAAAACCCTCGCTCGACGAATCAATCCGACCCCTAAGCCCAATTCTATCGGCTTTCCTATCAATTGAAAAGCACCACTAATCCCCGCTTCATTCACCCCAATTCCTTGTGGAATAATGAATAAAAAAGTACCACTTAAGGCCAACATTGCTGCGATGGTAATAATTTCTAGTAATTCAGGTTGAATACCCAAAAGAATAAAAATCACCACAAATTCAAGCATATTTAATACTCGCCCTAGCAATTTGAAAAACAAAGCTTTTAGGAAAATAGACCGCTTTAAAGGATTACTTTTAAACTCCTTTAGCAGCTTCATTTTCTTCATGATTTTGCCCAAATATTTATTAGGCTTATCTGATAAAATGATAAGGCTCAGCAAAACGGAAAAAATAGTTAAGACAATTCCAAAAACAATGAATCCAATAAATAAGGCTTTTTCAACGGGTACGAAAAAAATAACCACCCAAAGGGTCAAACAAGTATATATAATCCCAGACAAGGAATGAATCAAACGGTCTCGCATAATCGTCTCACTCGCTTCGTCTAAGGATAACCAATTGGTTAAATGCTTGATTTTATAAGGTTCACCACCTAAACCAGCAAAAGGCGTGATGACGTTATAGCCATCGCCTGTTACTTGATTATATAATAAGTGATAAAAGGGGACTTTATGATTGACAAGCGTAGATACGCAAAGGGTGTTGCACACAATCCAAAGGGCTGCAACTGCAAAAACCAAGAAGATTTTATTACCAACCATGCTAAAAGATTCCGCAATTACGCTAAAATCCATGTAATACAGCAGCGCAACTAAAATCGCCAAACCAAGAAATAGAAAAAAGAGACTACTCTTTTTTTTAATAAAACTCACTAATTCTTTCACGCTTTACTAACAGATTTTGTGACCGTAATTGCTGCGACAATCACTCCAATAAAGGCAATCCAAAACATTACCTGATATAAACCGACCAAACACAAAATGAACAACATAAAAGCAGAAACATCCTGCTTCTCAATACCTCTAAACTTATTAACAAATTTGCTAAAAAGGCTATTGGATTGGCTATTCGCTTCATCCACTTTTTTCGTTACTTCCAAGTTAGTCAAAGGACCTCCTTGATTCCAAACAAATCGAGCCATAGTAGCCGAAGTATAAAGCCCCATTACGGTAACGATAATTGTGGCATAATAGTAAATATCGGACCCCGTATTAACATAGCCAGCGATACCTAAAGCCGCAAAAAAGGCGATGTATCGAATATTATCCGTAATCGTATCAAACCAAGCGCCAAATTTTGACCCTTTATACATCAATCTGGCTAACTCTCCATCACAACCATCTAAAATAGAAGCAATTTGAAAAATTAAAGCACCAATTGCAATTTTCATGTACTCTCCCGAAGCCACTAAATAAGCCCCATACAAGGTAAAGAAAAATACAAAAGTCGTAACGGCATTTGGCGAAGTATTAAACTTCGATAAAAACATACTTGTTCGAGTAGAAAATACTCGATTGATATTTTTACTCACCCAACCATCCGTCTTTTTAACTAGGGTTTTAACCAATCTCTTCTCTGCCTCTTTTCTCATACTTGGGTTATCCACATCTTGCCAAAGCGCTTCTGGCACAACAGCTGTCCGAACCCCTGTTTCGGCAATAAATTGGTTGATGATATCACTCACTGATTTAGCTCCATTTGCTACTTTTCGAGTTACTTTCTCTCCATAACCTGCTGGAAAATAAAATAAGCCCATATCGACTAAATCATAGTTGGGAATCTCTTTTCCTATATCGTATATTTTTTCATTTTTAGAAACCACTTTCGTTGCATCATCCATATCAAACACTTCGGCTAAGTTGGCATCACAAGCCAAAGAAGGAATAGTTGGGTTTTGTTCGACATCTTTAACAAAACTCTGCAGAGTGGGAATAGAGAAAATATGGTCAGACATCGTCAAGAAAAAAGGTGCGTTGGTTTGCCCTGCACCTGCTCCAAAAGAAACACCATTTCCTTCGTTATGATTTTCCGCATAAACAAAATTGACATCCAATGCTTTGATGCGGTCAATTTTACTCATTATCTCAATGATCTGTTCTTTGTATTGCCCAACTACGATATAAAAATGTTTAACACCAACTTGATTTAATGCTAAAACAGCTCGTTCCAATAATCTTAAACCTCCAACCTTTAATAACACTTTTGGCAATTTCACCCCTTTCTCCTGAAAGCGTTGACCATTACCAGCAGCTAAGATTACCGCATGTTCGACCTTTAATGATTGGGTGGAGGAGTGCTTATGATTAGCAGAGTTTTTAGCACTATTTGTAACTATTTCTGCCGTTGTTGAGTTAGATGCTTTAGGCATGCTTTATTAATTTTCTGTGAAAGTTTTATTCAACGAATAAAGAGAAATGACCCCTTTCATTCTTTATTAGTCAAAAATGTTTGCAAACATACTAAACTATACCCTTTATCTAGGAGATTTCAAGCTTTTTCAATGAAAGAAAGCCAATAAATGATACCTAAATGAATAAAATTACACTAGGGTTATAGTATACATAGTAAAGCGACACCTTAAAAGCACTGATAAATAGACTTAACAGTTTAATCTTTGAAGCTTATCAAGAAAACAGGTGAACGCTAATGTTACAAGACAATCCGAATTTAATTATCCCCTACCTCTTTTTTAATTAAGCGATTACTATATCAAAAAACACATATTTATAGTAAAATATACCGCATTCTAATTTACCTCAATATATATAAAATTTCTATCATATATTTGTCAAGTTAACACATTAAAGAAACACTAAATTTACACTTGACATGACTTCAACTTTACTCTCCAGCAACTTCCTTAAAAACGTACGCGTTTCTGCAAAAATCTTAGAAGCGATGAACCATCCACTTCGTAAGCGCATATTAGCCACGATTGAAGATTATGGCTCATTAAACACAGAAGCTTTATCTGGCGTCTTAGACGTAAGGTCTAGTTTAATTTCTGACCACTTAGATGTTTTGCGAAAAGCAGAGATTGTGAATTTTGACTTGGAAGGCAAACAATTTTTTTACACGCTTAACTATGAACGAATCGAAAAAATTAACAACGTTATTCACGGCCTAGCAGAATAATCGAGACCTGTTAGAAAATCAAATTTGTATTAAAAAAGGAGTATCCATAATATTTGGGTACTCCTTTTTGTTTAATATCGCTTACTGTACAGTTGATAATTAATCAATGGGCATGTCAAGTACTCACTCATAATTAATTCAAAAATACCGCTCGTTCATCTACCGCTCGAATCTGCACATCAATATTATTTTTCAAGGTTGTTGCCAGAGATAATCCATAATAATCTACCCTTATAGGAAACGATTTATGAGAACGGTCAATTAATACGGCTACTTCTACTTTTTTAGGCAATACTTCCAAAATAGGTTTAATCGCATAAAAGATAGTTCTTCCCGTATTCGCTACATCATCCACAATAATTAATACTTTATCTTTTACGGCTTCAGGCGGCATTTCCAAAATAATATCAGCAGCTAAAGGATTAGCAGGATTTAGTCTAATTCGCGTCACCGTAATAGGGATATTAGACATATTCGTCAATTCTTGCATTAATAATTCCGAAAACACCATTCCATTATTATTAATCCCTGCCAAAATAATTTCTGGTTCTCCAAAATTGTGCTCTAATATTTCAATGGCTAACCTTTTGACTTTCTGTGCAATTTGTCGGTCGTTTAATATTTTCATTACTTAACTCAAGTTGCGAGTTACGAGTTGCGGGTTGCGGGTTCTATACGATTTTACTTAAATTTTG
>CALFWI010000100.1 GCA_937928615.1 uncultured Saprospiraceae bacterium
AATTACTTTTTTTATAATAGTATTTTCTACGCTGTAAGTAAAAATCCGTTTACTATCCGTTAAATCTGTGAAAATGAGTAGGGCATTCTTCCGATTTGGTTTTTCGAGCTGCTGATTGCTGCTAATTTTACGAGCTGGGAGGATTAGACAACGGATAAGGACGGATTTAATAGATGGTGGACGGATTTTTTTCCTATTTTTGGATTTTTTTTTATTTTGCAATAGAAATATGTATAATCACGATTTTAACCAAAGGCTTATTTTATTAATAGTCATTGTCGGTCTATTTTCTTGTAGCACAACTAATCATTTGTCAAGTATTGAAGCGAGTAAAGAAACGCTCAACAAAGACATGGGGATGGAGGAAGATGCCGCTATTAAGGCATTAATTCAACCTTATAAAATTAAGTTGGACAAACAAATGAATCAAGTAATAGGGGAGACCGTGACTGATTTAAAAAAGAAACGACCAGAATCCACGCTTGGCAATTGGATGGCAGATGCGATTCAACGACAAACAGAAAAAGAAATAGGCCAACCGATTGCTTTTGCGATTCAAAATTATGGTGGTATCCGTATTCCGCAAATCAAAAAAGGAAAAATTACCAGAGGTATGATTTATGAATTGATGCCTTTTGATAATACCATCGTTATTTTATCTTTGAATAGTGTAGAAGTCCAAGAATTAATAAAACATATTACTAGTGGTGGTGGTTGGCCTGTAAGTCAGGGAATAAAAGTAACCGAAAAAGCAGGTAAATTGGACATTCAGATAAAAGGAGCACCTTTAAAAAGAGGAACAATTTACCAAGTTGCTTTACCTGATTATGTCGCCAATGGAGGCAGTGATTCCGATTTCTTAATAGGTAAACCTCAACAAGCACTACCGCTTTATATTCGAGATGTATTGATTGCGGATGTCGAAGCACATACGGCTAATCAGCAAGTAATTGAAAGTAAGATTGAAGGTAGAATGGTATTGACTAAAAAGTAGCGTAGAGATTAGTGCAGTCGGCAGTAAACAGTTTGCAATTGTCGGCTATACTGAAAAATTATAAAAATGAAAAGACGAAATTTTATACAAAGAGCAGGAACAGCCACTTTAATGACGGGTGTTGGTGCATTTCCTTTATCCGCTTTTGCGAAAGACGATTTAGTGAAGTTGACGGTGTTGCATACGAATGATGTACACAGTCGAATAGAACCTTTCCCGATGGATGGGAGTCGCAACCAAGGTTTGGGGGGCGCAGCAAGAAGGGCCAGTTTATTAAAAAAAATTAGGGGAGAAGAAGAACATTTATTACTCTTAGATGCAGGAGATATTTTTCAAGGCACACCTTATTTTAATTTCTTTTTAGGGGAATTAGAATTTAAGTTGATGTCGGAAATGAAATATGATGCTGCTACCCTTGGAAATCATGATTTTGATGGGGGTATGGAAGGATTGCACAAACAATTACCACTAGCCAATTTTCCTTTTTTGGTAAGTAATTATGATTTTTCCGATACCTTGATGGAAGGACAAACAAAACCCTATAAAATTTTCAAAAAAGGCCCCTTAAAAATAGGCGTACTAGGAGTTGGGATTGAATTAACAGGATTGGTGCCAGAGAAGCATTATAAAGGTACTCGATATTTAGACCCTGTAACTACGGCCAATAAATATGCCCTTGAGCTAAAAAAAGAACAAAAATGTGATTTGGTCATTTGTTTGTCTCATTTAGGCTATCGCTATCGAAATAATAAAGTATCGGATGTGGTCTTAGCAGAGAACAGTCGACATATTGATGTGATTATTGGTGCGCATACCCATACTTTTATGAAAAAAGCGGCATCTTACCGAAATTTAGACCAAGCCGAAGTCATCATTAACCAAGTTGGTTGGGCGGGCATGTTATTAGGGCGAATGGATTTTTATTTTGAAAGAAATAAGAAAGGGAAATGTATGACTTGCGGAAATACGCTGATAAAGTAGTTAACCGTCACTAGTCATTAAGTCATTGGTTGCGAGCTATGAACTGACCAATGACTTAATGACAACTGACGATTTCTACTGCCCATAAACTGCCAAAGGCACATCCACATAAGTCTTCAAAACACTCAAAGCCAATCCTTCCGCTGCATCAGGCGTAAATTCCTTATTCATAAAATAGTCTTCTAAAACGACTTGCGATTGATAGAATACTATTTTTAAAGTATTTAAATTTTTACCTAAAACGGGGTAAGTCGCTCCACTCGCATCCAATTGTTTCCAAAAATCAATTAACCATTGGTCGGTTGCTTTTTTCTGTTCCTTGCTCAATTTTTCTGGGAAAAGGTAGAGGAAATTTCTAGCGGATTGCAAACTAGTCTTTTTGGCTATTTGTGCTTCGTCATATTCACCTGGTGCCAAATCGGTTAATAAAGTTTGAAGCATTTTAATGGAAGCCCATTGGTCAAAATTCGTGCAAGCGTCAATTTTGGTATTGGAAAAAGAAGCAAATTTAGATCTAGAGGTAAAGGCGGCATAAGCTGCTTTAGGGTGCCTTTCAAATAACCAACAAGGAATGGCGTAAGCCGCATTTTTGGGAGCGGCATGTAAATAGCGCAAATGCAGAATAAATTGGGTCATATCTTCATAAGAGTAGGTGGCATTAAAATCAAAAGGCGGCGCGTTTTTGATTTTTTTATCTGCGAAAGTCTCTCTGATAGCTGCATTCATCAGTTGATTAATTTCCGTCAAATTACCATTATTTGCCAATAACCAATAGGCTCGATAGGCTTTAGCCAAAGGTAGTTGAGTCGCATTTAATGCTTGCAGGCTACTAGGTGGATTGATTAGTAAATTATTGAGGGTATGCTGAAGATTATGGGTTGCTGGATTGATTTTTTGTGCCTCAAAATAGTCCATTAAAAAGGCATATTTTTTATATTGAAAATCATT
>CALFWI010000101.1 GCA_937928615.1 uncultured Saprospiraceae bacterium
CTTGGCATCATCATTATGACCGACTACATCTCCATACGGTCAAACAATTGTCTAATTTGCCCCACTTACCTTTTCCAGAAGATTATCCATTATATGTACCGCGAGAAAAATTAGTCGCCTATTTTGATCAATATACGCAACATTTTAAGTTAAAACCACATTTTGGGCAAACTGTAGATGCGGTAAAAAAAGTAGGAAAAGAATGGACAACGACGACAAAAGAAGGAAAAAAAATTAAATCCAAAAATGTGATTGTGGCTACTGGTGTTAATCGAGTGCCCAATATTCCCAGTTGGCCTGGACAAGAACAGTTTCAAGGGACTGTTATGCACGCCAAAGCTTATAAAAATGCGATGCCTTTCAAAGGTAAAAAAGTCTTAGTCGTTGGCATGGGTAATACAGGTGCAGAATTAGCACTAGATTTAAGTGAACAGGATTGTGAAACGTATATTTCTGTCAGAGGACCTGTAAGTATTGTTCCAAGAGATTTGAATGGTCGCCCTGTACAATTAACGAGTATCCAATTGGCAAAAATTCCTTTTGGGATTGGCGATTGGTTGGGCAATTTTATTAGAGGTATTTATCTAGGTGATTTAAAAAAATATGGTTTAAATGCGCCAAAATTATCTCCCGTGCAACAATTGAAAAAAACAGGTAAGACGCCTGTCGTAGATATTGGAACGGTCAATCAAATTAAGGCAGGAAAAATTAAAGTCATGCCTGAAATGGAAAGTTTTGATGCCAGTGGCGTTATTTTTAAGAATGGAGAACGAAAAGCATTGGATGCCGTTATTTTAGCTACTGGTTATAAGGCTAAATTGAATGACTTTCTCGCAGACACGACTGGTTTATTAAATCAAGACGATTTACCTAAACAGGCGATATTCGGTGGAAAAAATAAAGGCTTATACTTTATTGGTTTTGATAATTATAAATTAGGGGGCATTCTAGGGATTATTCGAACAGAATCTGAGTTAATCGCCAAGCATATTCAAGGTGCTCAATGAGAGGATGAGATAATGAAAATCTCTATGCTAAACAATCAACTTTGAACAAAAAATAAACTGACTGGTTTTTAATGATGGAATGAACCACTCAAGGCTAAAATATCAACAATTTTTTACGGCACTCCTCTTATTAGGCGCTTATCTAATAGGTAATTTTTCGCTACCTTTATTTGAAGGGATTCATTTTCTATTACACCTTGGAGATGATGCGCCTATGCATTCCTTCCAGTCGCATCATACTCATCATCAACATCTTATATTAAATAATTTTGATGAATTGGTCAATACTTCATCTAGTACTGATTTACCAGTAAAAAATACTTTTGAAAAAAAGGTGACAAAAATAACTCAACAATTAGAAGGCTTTTCTAGTCTACCTTTATTGGGTTTACTCGTTCATACGACCAATTATAGTACACCATCTGTAACTTATTCTATCCCTTTTCTATCAATAAATAGCCCACCTCCAAAGGTCTAAAACATGATTTTTTAGCACCTCAATTTTTAGGTCGACATCTAAAATGTTGACTCAAATCGTATTTAATTAACAATAAGTTTAAGGAAAATAAATTTAATTGGTTTAATGTCAATGCATTAGTCAATATTAGAGTAGTTCGTAAATAATTGACCAGTAATTTTAAAGTTGCTAGTTGCAGGTTGCTAGTTCTTTTAAGGAAACCAGCAACTAGTGCAGTAGGCAGTAAAAAGTAGGCAGTTTGCAGTTTGTCCAGTTCATTGATAATCAATTAATTGCGCCAATTAAAAACTATTACTTACTTAATGCTCAAACCACTAGTAACCAGCAACTCAATAAGGTAATACTTGTCAAAGATTTATAAATCGAACCACTAGTGCATTACTTATTGATTTATTTCAAACAAAAAATTATCATGTTAAGGTCTATATTATTCATTAGTTTTATTTTAAGCACCGTTCAATTATTTGCCATTGACGTAAAGGGAAAAATTGTCGATACTCAAGGAAGCCCAATTGTCGATGCTTATATTTTAAATGCGGACGGTAGTTTCCATGCCAGCACTAACGAATTGGGCATTTTTACTTGTACCAATGCGCATATTGGCGACACCTTAGTTATTAGTTATTTAGGGTTTGAACCGAAGCAAATTATCCTCCAAGCAGGTAGTTTTAATCAATCTATGACGATTGTTTTAGAAGACCAATTTTTCAATTTAGCGCAAGTTCATGTGTCCAATAGTGTAAAAGCCATTAATCAATTGGCGGCGATTGATTTAATTACTCAACCTGTGAATTCTTCGCAAGAAATTTTACGAAAAGTACCAGGACTTTTTATTGGACAACATGCTGGTGGAGGGAAAGCAGAACAATTATTTCTTAGAGGATTCGATATTGACCACGGTACAGATATTTCCATTTCGGTTGATGGTATTCCCGTCAATATGGTCTCTCATGCGCACGGGCAAGGTTATGCAGATTTGCATTTTTTAATTCCTGAAACCGTCGAAAGATTAGATTTTGGTAAAGGCCCTTATTACGCCGACAAAGGTAATTTTACAACGGCTGGCTATGTCAATTTTCAGACCAAAGATAAATTAGATAATAGTAAAATTAGTCTAGAAGTAGGTCGATTTAATACAAAGAGAGCGGTTGCTTTAATTGATTTATTAAAAAATGCTAAAAATCAACAGGCTTATTTTGCGGGCGAGTATCAAACCAGTGATGGCCCTTTTGAATCGCCACAAGATTTTCGCCGTCTTAATTTAATGGGAAAATACGTACTCAATTTACCCAACAATGATAAATTGACCGTTTTAGGGTCCTATTTTGATAGTCAATGGAATGCTTCTGGACAAGTGCCACAACGAGCGATAGATAGTGGTCAAATTACTAGATTCGGCGCCATTGATGATAC
>CALFWI010000102.1 GCA_937928615.1 uncultured Saprospiraceae bacterium
CCTTTATTATCATTTTCCTGCCTATCGGCAAACCATTCAGTAGTAGCTGCGGTTTCGTCTGCATCGACAAGACATACTTTTTGACCCTCTTTTGCTAAAAAGACTGCAATGTTACGAGCTACTGTAGATTTACCAACGCCTCCCTTATAAGAGATACTTGCAATAATCATATTATCTAAGATTAATTAATTAATAATCGCAAATGTATAAAATTATTTAATTACTGCAATAATTAAACTTAAGTTATTACTTAAATACTTAAAATTAAGTAATTAAATAATTTTAGTAGCATGACTGAATATTATACCCTTTATAGTAAAGGTAATACAGTTGGTAGTTAATTTGAGTAACAGGATTAGAACTATAAAGATGACTAATGGAATCAGACTAAAAGGTAATACCTTTGGTAGTTATTAAAAATGTAGATAAATCGATAGGGGAGAAGTACCAAAACCATGATAAAAGTAATAGACTTGGTAGTAAATAATAGGAGAGGATGTGTTTTTAAAGGAAAGGTAATGTAGTTGGTAGTCCTTTTTTGTAGATATAAACAGAAAAATAGGAAAAAAGTGTTGAAATCAAGAGAAAGGTAATAGATTTGGTAGTAAATGAAAGAAGGAAAGAGAGTTTTAAGAGAAAAGTAATGTAGTTGGTAGTAAATAGTAATAGAATACAACTAACATAGAAATAAAAGTAATAGACTTGGTAGTGGAATTAACGAAAAGGCTCAATTTATAAAAAAAGTAATATAGTTGGTAGCAGCTAAAAGGTAATAAACTTAATTTTAAAAGGGTAGCTGACTAAATATCGTACAAAAGTAATAGGCTTGGTAGTAAATAATAGGAAAGGAAGTTCTTTTCGAAAAAAGTATTTAGCTAATTATATACATGAAGAAGGGTGGGATAGAGGTAATGAAATGAAAAGTAATATAGTTGGTAGTGGGCAATGTATTTCAATTTTTCGAACTACTTGTACGAATAAGAGTTAGCCTGGTAAAGGTAATCTAGTAGTTAGTCATACTATTTTCTTTGAAATTCTGTACATTTAATTATTTACTGAACGATTACACTCGGATTTAAAAGATTAAATCTCTTTATATCTATTTTTTTAAAAAATCGTCTTATGATTGTTTAATTTTTATTTAATTTCTTACTTAATTCTTAGACTTCTCATTAGCCCTTGATTTTGTTGAGGTTATTATAAATTAGGTAATGTAGATGGTAGTGTTTTTGTATTAAAAAGTAATATAGTTGGTAGTAGATACTTTACTTTAGGTAATAAACTTGGTAATAAAAAGTAATAAACTTGGTAGTGTATAGAAAGGTAATTTTTTGTAAAAGGTAATATTACCTTTTGGATTTTATTACTTTTTATTTACCTTTGGTTTATGAAGAAGAAAACACACGATATTGTCAGGCTTGACGATAGATTGATCTATCATGGCTCTTACAGTCTTTCTGCCAAAGCAATCAAGATAATATTTTATGTAATTGCTAAATACATAAACCCTAAAGATACTAATAAGACCCTACCTATTATAGATATTCCACTAAA
The DNA here is from genome assembly GCA_937928615.1 of uncultured Saprospiraceae bacterium. Taxonomy (GTDB): domain Bacteria; phylum Bacteroidota; class Bacteroidia; order Chitinophagales; family Saprospiraceae; genus JAFMDF01. Next base: position 1,555 of record CALFWI010000102.1, read on the forward strand.
AGAAATTGCAGTTGCCATTACGGAAACCGATATAGCGAAAAAAAATAACTGGTCAGGTTCTTTGTACAAATCTATCAATGAAGTATGTGAAGAGATGAGTAGTACTCGAATTAAATTTCATTCAGATGTAGAAGTCGATGGACTTAAATTGAAGGGATTTATCAACTTGTGTTCTGTTTTTCCAAGAATGATAAATGGAGAGAAATATATTTCTTTTGGATTTGACCCATTTATGGCGCAGTTTCTTTTTGGTCTAACAAAATATGTACTTACCTATCGTCCAGAAGTAAATAGACTAAAAAGTGGATATTCAATTCGGTTGTTCCAAATGCTGAAAGGACATGCTCGAAAAAAAGCTAAATTTGGAGCAAAGGTATTTCGAGAAACCTATAATGTAGAAAATCTAAGATTTCTATTTAATGTAGGAAATGCTTATGCTGAATTTAAGCATTTTAATAATCTCGTTATCAAAAAATGTATCAAAGAGATAAATGCGAATACGACTATTAAGATATTGAATGTAAATAAAATGAAGAAGGGTGGGGCAAGAACAACGAGTCACCTAGAATTTGTTTTCACAGAGCAAGAGCCTAATGAAAATCTTTTATTAACGGATTCTAATAGTAGTAAAGGATTTATACCTAATGAGTCGGATATAGATAAATTGAGTGTTGCTGAACTTCAAGCTTATGAAATGTTAGTTGAGTTTGGAGTGATTAAAGGGATTGCTTACAGAAAGATATTACCAGAAATAAAGGGGAGTGAATCAGAAGGGTTTGAAGATTATTTTATTAGGTTTTGTTTAGACCATTTCAAGAAATGGTCTACTAACCAAGATAATCCCAAAAAAGCAGCCGCTACTTTTGTTAATTGGTGGACTAAAAACGAAATTTTTGATGTAACAAGTGATGTATGGACTATGGCTAATGAACAGATTGTTGAACAGAAAAAGCAATTGTTGAATAAAAAATCTGATGCTTATCAAAATAGGATGATTGCTAAGGATATGACTTATAAAGAATTTTCTTCATGGTGGAAAGAACAAGAAAACAATGATAAAAGTGAAAAAACAATTGATTTAGATTTAAAGATAAAAGAGAATTAGATTGACCCTTATTTCAAGTAATTAATTAAAAGGGGACTTTATTAAAAGAAATTAATGAGCACACCAGTATTGACATAACTTATAAACACTTTTAGCTAAAGAAGTGTAGGAGCATAGCAGCCGTAATGTTTGAATTCTGGGATAAAAAAGGAAATAGAATAAAAGAGGAAGTTAATAGGGTAGGGGAGTAACCACATTTTGGGCAATTTCTTAATTGTTTATTCACGAAACTTAAACTATTTAAAAGTAGAGATTTTAAATTTTGACAACTAAGATATTCGAACAATTGACCATCTTGGAGAAACCTAGTATTCTGTTGTAGTGCCATTATCTCAACCAGCAGACCCAGGACGTTATTGGCAAAATCTTAAAATGCGCTTGAATGAGTAGGGAAGTCAAGTAGTCTCAAATTGCGACGGGGCAGTTGCTGCTAAAGCAGCTCACTCAGCTAATGAGTCAAGAAGGAGGTTTGAAAAGATAACGGGATTAAAAGTGGTAACCAGTAATAATACCTTGAATAAAGATTCTTAGTATTTATTCAAATTCCTATTAAAAAAGTCTTACAAAATTTGTAGAATCTTTTCAGCAATTCTAGATATGACCTCAAATAAGTCAAAAGTCGTAAATTGGTGGCATGAAAAAACTAGAAATAGATACCTTGCTGAAGTACACTAAGAGTCAATTTGATAAATTGAAGGATACCAGAGCAGATAATAAGCAGTATAGTATGGGAGATGCAGTTCAAAGTGGGCTAGCTATCTTCTCATTGAAGGATAGCTCGATGCTAGAATTTAACAAACGAATTACAGAAAGAGCAGGCAATCTAAAAAGGATTTTTAAAATTAATAACCCGCCACCAGATGGAGAAGTGAGAAAATTATTAGATGAGGTCGCTCCTGTCCAGATAGAACGAGTTAAGCGAGGGGTACTTCAATTGGTAAAAGAAAAGGGATTATTCGAAGAATTTGAGTATTTCAAAGGCTATAAATTATTATTGATAGACGGAGTACATCACTTTAGCAGCAATAAGATAAAATGCGTTAATTGCTTGGAAACTAATCATCAAGATGGCAGTATCATCTATTCCCACTCGATGCTCTCTGCGGTTATAGCCCATCCCGAAAAACAAGTGGTACTTCCTTTATGCGAAGAGCCTATCATCCAACAGGATGGTGTAACAAAGAATGATTGTGAATTAAACGCCTCGAAAAGATTATTAAAAAAAGTGAGAACTCGCCATTTAGCCGAGTGGAGGATGCCTTATATGCTAATGGCCCTCATATCAAGGACATTCAAACACAATTTTGGACATGGGCATAATAATTTATGTACCAATTTTGCATTGCTCATGTTACTGGCATTTTTGATAGACCAAATTCAGCAACTTTCAAACGAGTTATTTCAAAAAGCATTGAAGAAATCGGAATGGAAAAAATATTTGTGGGATGATGTGCGGTCTTTTTTCAAAACGATGCCATTTGATTCTATGGAAATGATTTATAATGCCATCATTTACGGTTTTAAAATAGAATATTTAGCCATCCGTCAGAGTAGCGATTAATAGGAAATAGTAGACTTAATCCCTTTCGTATTGAACTTAAATTAATTGGCTAAAGCAGATTTATTGGTATCTTTTAGTCCTAGCAGGATAATGGGAAACCTGAAAATTCGACTTATTTATCTAGTGAAAAAGTAAAATTTGTCCTTAGAATTTAGCTATCCCCTTCAATCGTTATTAACTTTATTTTTTTGCTGCTTTGGGTTTGGTAATTTATCGCTATATCTAGAATTGCTGTATTTTTAACAGCAATCTTAGATATGGCGTCAAATAAAGCAAAAATCGTAAATTGGTGGCATGAAAAAACTAGAAATAGATGCCCTGTTTAAGTACACAAAAAGTCAATTTGATAAATTTAAGGACAATCGAGCCGACAATAAGCAGTATAGTATGGGAGATGCGGTGCAAAGTGGCTTAGCCATCTTTTCTTTGAAAGATAGTTCGATGTTGGAATTTAACAAACGAATTACTGAGCGAGCAGGCAATCTAAAAAGGATATTTAAAATTAATAATCCGCCGCCAGATGGAGAAGTTCGAAAATTACTAGATGAGATTGCTCCAGTCCAGATAGAGCGAGTCAAACGAGGGGTACTTCAGCAGGTAAAGCAAAAGGGTTTATTTAAAGAATTTGAGTATTTCAAAGGCTATAAACTTTTATTGATAGATGGTGTCCATCATTTCAGTAGCAAAAAAGTGCATTGTAAAAATTGCACGCAAAAAAAGCATGAAGATGGTACGATAACCTATTCCCATTCAATGCTCTCAGCCGTTATCGCCCATCCAGAAAAGAAAGTAGTCCTTCCTTTATGTGAAGAACCTATTATTCAACAGGATGGGGTAACAAAGAATGATTGTGCGTTAAATGCCTCTAAAAGATTATTAAAAAAAGTAAGGACTCGGCATTTAGCAGAAAAATTTATTCGAGTAGAAGATGCCTTATATGCCAATGATCCACATATTCGAGACATACAAACAGAAGGAGACAAATTTATCATTCGAGTAAAACCAGGAAGTGGAGCAGGAAGTGTCATTGAACAGTATGAAGCATTATTAAAAATAACGGATGGAGAAAGGGCAGCAAACAAAAAAGCGGCTGCTAAAGCTCATAAACTATACAAATGGCATGGTATAGAAAAACCTATTGAAAATCAACCAGCCGTTCATAAAATGGAGGTTAAGGAAGAAAAAATCCTCAAAGTATACCATTACGTGAATGACTTATACCTTAATGAAACCCATAAAGATATAAAGGTAAATTTTGTTCATTACGAAGAACGTTCCATTGAAACTGGAAAAATAATCAAGAAGTTCCAATGGATTACAGACATAAATCTAACGGATACAAGTGTAGTCAAAGTAGCCAAAGCGGGTCGAAGTCGGTGGAAGATTGAAAATGAAACTTTTAATACCCTCAAGAATCAGGGGTATCACTTCAAGCACAATTTTGGACATGGCCATAAAAACTTGTGTACCAATTTTGCCTTACTAATGATGCTGGCATTTCTGATAGACCAAATTCAGCAACTCTCTAACGAACTATTTGTAAAAGCCTTGAAGAAATCGGAATGGAAAAAGTATTTATGGGATGACGTACGGTCATTTTTCAAAACCATGCCATTTGACTCTATGGAAATGATTTATAATGCTATTATTTACGGTTTTAAAATAGAATATTTAGCCATCCGTCAGAGTAGCGATTGATAGGAAATAGTAGACTTAATCCCTTCCGTATTGAACTCAAATTAATTGGCTAAAACAGATTTATTCGTATTTTTTAGCCCTAACAAAATAATGGATAGTCTGAAAATTCGGCTTATTTCTCTAGTGGAAAAATGAAATTCCCTCTTAAAATCAGTCTATTCTCTTCAATCGTTATTAACTTTACTTTTTTACAAACCTAATTTTGGCAACTTATCGCCATGTCTAAAACTTGTCACTTTGGGAGATAAATGTCCTAAATTTTGAAGCGAATTTAAGACTTTTTAGGCTTCTGACTTTCTCTAATATAGCTATAAAGAGTAGGTTTAGAAATTTCCATCATCTCGCAGATTTCTTTAACCATTAACTCTTTTTTGTTGTACAAATCAACGACGACCTTTCTTTTATTTTCGTCAAGAGATTTTGGCCTACCTCCCAATCTACCTCTAGCACGAGCTGCTGCTAATCCAGCTTGGGTACGCTCCTTTATTAGATTTCGCTCAAATTCTGCTAATGCGCCAAAAATATGAAAGACTAATTTCCCCGTAGTTGTAGTAGTATCAATAGATTCTTGAATACTTTTTAAGCCTACTTCTTTTTCTTCTAAATAATTCATCCACCCCATAAGGTCTTTTAAGGAACGCCCTAATCGGTCTAACCTCCAAACAACCAAAGTATCTCCCTTGCGAAAAATTGCTTTAACTTTTTCCAATCCTGGACGAGCGGCAACAGTACCGCTTACTTTATCTACAAATATTTGTTCACAACCTGCTTTTTGTAAAGCGTCTTTTTGCAAATCTAGATTTTGGTCATGAGTTGAAACACGGGCATAGCCAATTAACATATTTTCTTTTTATTTAAAGTAAAGAAAATCGAAACAGCGATTTATTTCCTTACGTTAATTATTTTACTTAGTTGTTTTACTTTACTTCTGGATTAAAACGACCTAAAAAATAGTTTTTTTCTAGAGTAAAACAAACCATCGTTTTTCTTACTGTCTAACAATGAACAAAACTAAAGAACTTTCCGCTGTCACTTTACATGGTAAATTGCGGTGATTTTGACATGGTATTTTGCGCAAAATCTTATCCACCACTTCCCACAATGAGTAAATTCCGAGCAGCTTCTACGACATCTTTATCCACTATGTCTAGTTTGTTAATTTGTAAAATCCGTTTAATCTGACCGAACAACCGTTGAGTTAATCGAAAATTTCCTCCTGAAAAAGAAAGAATGGTGGTTATAGTTTCTTCATATTGGTCGCTGTTAGAAGTTAATGTAATATCAAGTGATCGGCAAAATTGACTGATAACAGGTAAGAAGTCTTTTTTAGCAAGCGGGCGAAATTCATGAGCGAACCCGATGCGAGAATATAATTGTGCATAGCGCATTAATCTTTTCTCCATTCCTGGCATTCCGATTAGTATTAATCCAAAACCATAAGTATCATATATATCCCTTAATTGTTCCAGCGTATTGATTTTTAACCTGTCCGCTTCATCTACAATTACTAATGGACAAGCTTGTACGGACTCTAAAGCAATCTGTGCTATATCCGTTTTTCCCTGTGCTTGCAATAAAGCAGTTCCCAATAGTTGCATCTTATTAAATAGGCTAACTTTAAGTCGCTGTGGATTATTGGTAATTTCAGCTGTGTGAAAAACAGCCTTACATTGCTGTAATTGTTGTTGCATGGTGGCATCCACCATTTTCATTCTGTCATATTGATTAACAGAATTATAAGCGGAGTAATGCTTGGCAGATATAGTTTTACCTACACCGGGTGTGCCATAACATAATCCAATATAACGATACTGGGCGCAAGCATTAGCGAATTCCGCAAAACGTAAATATTCCTTGGTTAAAAGAAAATCCATGAGGTTAGTCGTTTATATATAATTTTAATTTTTTTCTGACTGGAGTACCTTCTTGTTTTTGAACAGCAATTGGGAGGGGGCTATCTTCTGGTGGGATTTCTATGTCTGGTAAATATTGCTTAAGGAGTGTTTTTCGACTTTGTATAATTTCTCGAAGCTCCCGTTTCCTCCGTTTTCTAGCTTTAATTATTTCTTTGAGACTAACAATTTCTCCAGCAAGTTCTTGACAAATGGCTCGACATAAAAACTTATCTTGAAAAAACACTCGTATTTCAGCTAGGTCTCTTGGGTCGTATCGAATAGTAACCGATTCTCCTACATATGCAGCTAATGTAGTATCCATATAGCGGAAGTTTTGAAAATGGATACCATCTCTTCGGACTTTCCGTGGCTTAACAACAGTCATTAGCAGTAAGTCTAATTGCTCCAAAGACTCAGGCAATTGTGGTAAGAATCCTCCATCTGACCATCTCTTAAATGGCGGCATCCCCGTAGCACTATGGATTCTTTGGTTATAATCTTTAAGTATGAAGTTTTTAAAAATGCGGTCAAATACTTCGAGTGTTAATACTGCCTTTACCTTTCCTGCCCCAGCAGGTGCATATCCTGACAAGTCACTCAGTAGCAGTTGTGTCGTTGTCAAGAAAAATCGTTCAATTCTTCCTCTACCTTGTGGTTTGCCTGGAATGGAAAACTTAGTCTGTATTTTTAAATCAATGCAAACTTGTTCAAGGTGAGTCGAAGTAAAATCACTTCCATTATCTGTGTAGAATAATTGAGGGATGCCACAGACCATCCATCCTTTTTCTACTTTTCGCCATATAGCTTGCCGCAAAGCTAAAGCAGTATGAAGTGTACAAGGAGCATCAAAAGAAAGATAATAACCACAAATTATTCGACTGTAATCATCAATGATAGTAGTTAGCCAAGGTTTAGCAGCTTGCCCATTTTCATCTATTAATAATATATCTAATGGTGTGTGGTCAGCTTGCCACATTTCGTTAGGCGCACTAGATTCTCGACGATAAATCAATTCATAAGCCTGAGCATAGGTCTTGCTTCCTTCTAATGCTAATAGCTTTAGCCCTGGGTTTAATTGTTGGGTAACAAACCTAACAACACGATAAGTTGGCACTTGCCATTGTTGAGCTTGAGCAATTTTAACCACCTTTCGATGAATGGTACTAATTGGTAGAGGTGGCTTCTGCAAGGCTAATGCTTCAATTACCTGTCGAAGAATTAAAGAGATGCTAATCGACATTCCTTTATCTGAACGATTCTTTCGTTCTAATCCAGCTATACCTTTTTCTCGATAAGCTTTTACCCAATATTGTAATGTTCGTTTTCCTTTATGGTGGTCTTTGGCCAATTGGCTAAGTGAAACATTGTTTTCTAAATGAGGTTGAATTATACGAAAGCGGTCTAGTGCAGAAAGTGGTGATTTCATGGGTTTAGTCTATTATAAAAAGGAACGTTTATATTTGATACTTATCTCTAAAGAAAAGCGCTATTAAAATTGTATAGATACCTCTAAAATAATACCGAAATTTGCCTTTTCATCAAAACTCCCTTAATTTACTATCATGAGCAAGCCACAAACAATTGGTTATTTGAGAGTTTCCACTTCTGAACAGGATTTGGAAAAAAATAAAATGGATATATTAAAATTAGCACATGACAAAGACTTGGGAAAAGTTAAATTCATTGAGGAGCGCATTTCTGGTAAGGTCTCTTGGAAGAAACGAAAAATTGCTCAGATAGTAGAAGACTTAAAAAAAGGAGACTATATTATTATTAGTGAACTGTCTCGATTGGGCAGGTCAATGTTAGAGTGTATGGAGATTCTATCAATTTCTCTACAAAAAGGATTAAACATTTATGCAATTAAAGGGGATTGGAAATTAGATGGGAGTTTGCAAAGTAAAATAATTGCTATGGCTTTTTCAATGGCTGCGGAAATTGAGCGAGATTTAATTTCTCAACGAACTAAAGAGGCACTACGAGCTCGCAAGGCTTCTGGTAAACCATTAGGTCGACCAAAAGGAACAGGTAAAAGTAAATTAGATGAGTTTCAACCAGAAATTGAAGCACTACTTAATAATGGTTCAACCAAACGATTCATTGCTCAACGCTATAAAACAAGTGAAGCTAATCTATACCATTGGTTAAAGAAACATAATCTTTTGAAAGGGCAGACGACTTAATTTTATTTAATGAATGTTGGCTATCATCAAATATACACATGGAGGGAAGAAACACCAGAAGAATATCAAGCATTTCATACTTTATTTCGCAAAGGAGCTTCACAAGTTTTTATTGACCGATTAAAACATTCCGATGACGAATGTCCAATATTGCAACGCCTGATTGAAGAAATCAAACAAGGAGATTTTGTTTATACATGGACATTAAAATCTTTCGGCAATACTTTAGATAAACTAACCAATATCATAAAACAAATAGAATCCAAAGGAGCAGAAATAGTGCTTATAAAAGATAATGTGGACTCTGCTTTACTTACTGATAGAAAAATATCAGACATTATTACTTTGTATCGAAAAATTGCTTTCGCATTTAAAAGAGAGGATACTTTAATTCGAGATTTATATGACCATGCCAATATAGGAATGGTATTAATTGGGATGCCAGGAATAGAAAAACGATTATCTCGTTATCCTCAGTTTTATTCCCGAATTGGATTTGCACATGAATATAAATTGTTAACTATACAGCAAGCAGAGCAAGTTATTCAACATTATTGGAAAGAGATAGTGGGGAAGATGAATACGGAACAAAAAGAATATAAAGATACTGTAGTGGTGATAATGAGAATAAGTAATGGGAATTTCAGATTAATACAAAGGTTGTTTAAACAAATAAAGCGAGTACTAAAAATCAATGATTTAAAAGAGATTACAGTAGAAGTAGTGGAAGCAGCTCGGGATTGCTTGGTTATTGGGGAAATTTAGAGGGTGACAAATAGCACCTCAAAAATTAGGACATTTATCTCCTAAACTGACAAAGTTGTAGGACTTTTCTTATGAAAATATTTTTACTCAGATATGTTTTTCTTTTTTTTTATTTAATAACTGAGTAAAATATATAATTGCAATCATATATTCTTTCATTTCAGAACCGCTCAATAAAAACTTGCTCACCCATTTTTTCTTATTCAAACTACCACTATAACCAGTCAATCCTGTATCTCTTGTATAATAAGCTCCTCGTAGTTCTAAATACTTTATCTGGAAACCTCGTTTAAAAAACTTAACTCTTATCTTACGTAGACAGGAGCTATTCTAACCCCTAAGCCTATTTTATGGCTGCTAAGCGCCGAGAAGGTCATAATCATGTTTCGTTGACGCTATGCGCTTTAAATGGCAAAAAATAGTCTGCTGCCGTTTGGGTATGATAGCGATAGAATGGCATAACCGTTAAAGCAGGGCTAACCTTGATAGGAATACCCAAACTAGCTGTATGTGCTTGTATGCCCCAATCATCGCTATAAAATCGGTAGTAACTTCTAAGTATAATGTTATCCGTAGCAAAATAATTGAATCGTAAACCAAT
>CALFWI010000103.1 GCA_937928615.1 uncultured Saprospiraceae bacterium
GACTATCGTCGACTTAAACTCTTTTTATTTGTTGTAAATTGCTATTAATTGACATTTTTTAATCATATGTCAATAGCTTGGCAAAGGGGGGAATTTAACAGCTATTGTATAATAAATGCAATTTTGCTGCCAGAATAGGGGAATGGTAAGTAGGATGGTATAAAAATTATACTTTATTACGAACTTTCTGTTGCCTAAAAGGGAGGTAAATTAAGTGATAGGCAGGCGCAAGTTAGGCATTAACTGACTTTTGTACAACTATCCATGTCACAAATCTTAATTTTTTAATTAAAAATAAATTTATTTTTAATGCATTAAACCCTAATTTTGTGATTTTAAGTGGAGGTTTCATCCTTTTTTAACCCTTAAATTAATTAGCTAATGAGTGAACGAATAGCTGTATTTGAAACTAAATTGGAGCGAAAGCCTTCTAGCCTTTCTTGGAATTATACTATTGAGGTACCTTTAGATATTGCTCAACAATTTATAGCAAAGGATAACCGTCGAATTATTTGTACCCTAAATGATAAACAGAAATTTCATGCTGCTTTAATGCCGAATGGCAATGGCGGTTTTTTTATTACCATTAATGCGGCAATTCGTAAAAAATTAAAACTGGAAGCGGGGGGAATATTGCAGGTGCAAATAAAAAAAGATAATAGTAAATACGGCATTCATTTACCAGAAGAAATGGAAGAATTATTATTGATAGATGAGGAAGGTCGTACTTTTTTTCATCAGTTAACACCTGGTAAACAGCGAAGTTTATTGCATCTTATTGGCAAGCCTAAAAGTTCGGCTATTCGATTAAAGAAAGCGGTAGTGGTCTTGGATTTTTTGAAAACGAATAATGGGAAATTAGATTTTACATTGCTAAATATTGCTTTTAAAGAAAGTAATCAAAGAGGATAAACTGGTAGTAAAGTCTTTAGACTTTTCCGTCAAAGACCTTATTGAGATTCAAAAAATAATGTACGGTTTTTAGAAGTCGATATTTTCAGTCTCCAGACTGGAAATCTATATCTCGTCGTCTCCAGACGACCGCTATTTAACTATTTTCGGTCGTCTGGAGATGACGAGATAGCGGATTCAAGTCTGGAGGCTAGTAACGGGAAAACCTAAAGGTTCTACTACCAGTTTTTCATTAGGCATATTCGGTTACAGATGCTTCTGTTTTATTGAATTTATTAAATGCTAAATACGCAGCATAAGCAATAGCGGCGGATAAAGCAAAAGAACCAACATATAATAAATCATTACCGATTAATTCGCGCGTAGATTCCGTACCTAAGTCAGAAAAAGTAAAAGCGATAAAATTATTAATGATATGTAAGGCAATAACGACCCAAAGAGATTGTGTTTTTAAGTAAATCCAACCCAAAATTAAACCTGCAAAGAAAGCACCGATCACTTGTAAAGGTTGTAAATGCACCAACCCAAAAATCAAAGCAGAGAAAATAAGTGCTTTGGTCGGGTCATATTTTTTAGCCAAGCCTTCTAAGATAACGCCTCTAAAAATAATTTCTTCACAAATAGGCCCAATCAATGCCCCTCCTAATAATAAAGCCATAGGATTCATGCCTGCAAACATTTCTTGATACATGGCTAACATCGCATCATAACCTGGTAAATAAGTCATCAATTCTCCAACAATATAATTGATACCATACATTAAAAATAAGCCGATGATAATCAATAATGGGAAATTACTTTTCCATTCAAAAGCCGTATCAATTAAGCCGCTTTGTTTATAAAAATACCAAGCGCCTGCAATAAATGCTAAAGGTAAGCCAAGGAACATGATAAGATTATTCATTCCTTCTTGATTGTCCATTCCATAAACGATGATACCAAGGATAGCAACGGGGAGTAGGGCAAGCATTTGAATGAGTAAGAATTGGATGCCCATCCAAAGGCCTCTTCCAAAGGAAAGTGGAGTGATGGTGTCTGCTTCGGGGAAAGCAGCAGTGTCTATTACTTCTGGGTTTAGAGCATTGTCAATTTCCATTATTTCGTAGGTTTTAAGTGTAAGAAAAAATAAGGGAGCAGGAAATAAATAAGGTGTCAGTAAATGTGGTTTTAGTTTGTTCTTATACAAGGCGGAAAAAACGGAGTTATGCCTTTGCATAATGAGTATTTTTCCAACGCAGTAGAAGAGCAAAATAAAGCTGCAAAACTGATAGGTTATATTTTTCCTGTTCCCTCAATAGGTTGTCATGACTTGACTAAACTATGCTTAAAAGTAATAAAAGGGGGGATATATTGGACAAATACTTGTAAAAAAGAGATGAATTTATAAACACCTTATCTTAACCGTTTCTTCACGCCAGCATATAATAACAGTTTAAATTCCTCTGGTGTAATGGCAATACTGTTAGAAAAACCTGTGCGGACATCCGTTAAAGTTGTTTCACTATATACTCGAACAACTTTTAATGTTTGATGTTTGACGACTTTTTGCCCGACTCTTTTTATGGTTAACTTAATGGGAATCATACTACCTTGTATGGCTCGAAACATATGAATACCTTGTTCTGCTTGGAATAAATCAAAAAGCGCATAACCATCTACCGTGAGTGTGCCTGCTGGTCTGTCAGTACTGAAACGAATATCCAAAAACTTAAACACTTTTTCGTAATGGGCAAAAAGATAATCTATTTGATTTTTTCCTAAACCAATAATACCCGTTTCTATGCTGAAAACGACCTGTTCCGTAGTGCCTTTCATAAAGCCTTTTGCGGCTAATTCTAATAGAAAGACATTGAGAAAATTATCTATAAATTCAGTACTTAAACTATCAAATTGAGCGGCGGCATGCCGATAATACTCAATAATTTCTTGCATGCCTTCTTGTTGAAAAATTTGGTCTTTGACCATTTTTCTATAGGCTTTATCGCCACTATTATTCGAGTAATTAAAACTACTATTTTTAATGCGTTTTAAACGGAAAGGAATGGCAGGGGCTTCGTCAAAGTTGCGATCTCTATAGCCTAACAACATGGTTTGTACCCTTTCTTTGATTTCAACTACTTTATTTTTGAAATCATAATGTTGCCAGTTTAATTGGTCGCCTTTATTATTGCCCACGACGATTAAATCACTTTGTTCTTCTGCCTGTTCTTTGTGACTAATTTGCCGCTCAATATGCTCGATACGGCGGATTAATTGCCCATAGAATCGTTTACCTTGCCGTTCGTCGGGCGTTTCTGGTAACCAACCATCTGCTATATTGTCCACAAATTCAAGGGTGGCTATTTTGGGGACTAGTTTAGTACCATCATAATAAATATCAAATAAAATAGGCTGGTCGCTATAAGTCGAAACTAGTTGCTCTGCGGATAGCGCCGTTAAATCTCGTTCTATTTGTCTTTTGAGTGCCCGTCCGCCCATCCGTGCATCATACCCTCTACGAGCCACCCATTCTAATGCTTCTTGAGAGATATTTAAAATCGTTGACCGTCTAACAAAACCATCTCTTTGTAATAATTCCTTGATTTGTAAGCGGGCAATATTGAGAATATGCTCCAATTCAAGCGGTTTGAAAATGACAATGCGGTCGATTCGATTGATGAATTCCGGACGGAACATATCTCCTACGGACTTTCTATAAATAGCCGCATCGTTTTCCAGACTCTGCCCAAAACTTACTTGTGCGGAAACGGCCCTAGCGCCAACATTGGAGGTCATAATAATGATGGTATTGGTGAAATCTACGGTTCGCCCAATACTATCCGTTAATCGACCATCATCCAAAACTTGCAACAATAAATCATGTACTTTGGGATGTGCCTTTTCTATTTCGTCTAATAATAGAATACCAAAAGGATTGTATCGAACTTTCCCCGTTAATTGCCCTTCTGGATTATAGTAATCTCCAATTAGTCGATGCACGGCACTTTCGTCAATATACTCATTCATGTCGAAACGCATCAAATGCTTTTCGTCGCCCATCAAATATTTACAAAGCACTTTTGCGGCCTGTGTTTTTCCGACGCCCGTTGGCCCAATAAACATAAAAGACCCTAATGGTTTGTTTGGATTGGCTAATTTAGCTTTAATGGTATGAATGACGTTGGCTAAAGTGTCAACTGCTTCGGATTGTCCAACTAACGATGCACTTATTTTTTTCCGAACTTCCTCTTTTTCAAAAGTGTAAGCTGCATCAAAAATAGCTTCTTTCAACCCACTAAAATTTTGGAATTCTTCCCTTACTTCAGGTAAATCTATTGGAATGGACTTGTATTTAGTGACCAATTGTCGCAGCAATTTCATGACACTACCTGGCAACGCTTTGTTTTTTAAGTAATTCCTTTGGATCGTAAACAAGCGGTGAATGGCTTGGATAGAGATATTTCCATCATAGGCTAACTCTAACTGTTTGCGTTGTTCTAATACAATTTTTACAGCGGTTTCATAAGTGACTTCAGGAATCCGCAAGACTTGAAATAAATCAGAAAAACTGCGGTCTTTTTCTTGTACAATTTTCCATTCTTCGGGCGTGGCAATAAGGATGACTTGTAATTTTCTTTTTTCTAAATAAGGCTTTAAGACATCACTTAAAGTCATATTGTTTTGAGCGGATTTACCAATTCGTTGGAGCGCAACGATATTGTCAAACACCAATTTATCTGCCGTATGATTTTTGACAATGTCTTTGCGTCGTTCTTGGGCAAATTTGATAATCGCCTCAAAACGCTTTTGCCACCAACCTACCATACTCATTCCTGCAATAATACGAGTGGGGTCAATATGCCAAACGCTTTGTAATCGCTCAATATTTCTATTTTTGTAACTATCGCGATAACGGAAGATGGCTTCATTTAATAAACTATGCTTTCCTACGCCTTCTTTACCAACCAAAACAATAGGGGTGTTTTCTGAATGATAAAGGGTATTAAATAAACGTTGGACAATCTCTTCTCTTTGAAAAGCGCGCAATAATTTATCTGGATATTTTCGTAATAAATCAGTGCCTACTTTTTCAATTTCTGTGGCGCCGTCAAAATCTGAACTAGGGGCTAAACTATCAAAGAATAAATTATCCGTTGCCTTTTCTACTTTAAATGCGCCTTGTTTTATTTTGATACTTTGGGAAACAGTCGTGACAAAAGCCCCTTTACTGGCATAGTATATTGTGAAATCAAGGTCTTCTTTTATTGCGGCTCTTTCTGATTTTAAATATTGAATAACCGTACTTTCTATGGCATTTTTAATATTTACTTTGTCGTTCGGGCTAGCACGGGCAATAAACATAAAATGATGAAAAGCAGGCAAACAAACAAACGTCATCCCTTTTAAATCAAATTCCACCACACTTACTGCACCATCAAAATACTGGCGGCCAATAGGAAATCGAAAAATAGGGGTAGAAAACTTTAAGGTTGGATTAAAAGCATACCAAAGTAATTGTTCAGTGTTTTCTGGATTTAACTCAAAACCTCTTAGTCGATTAGCTAAGGCATCTCGTAATTTTCGAGTAGCTGACTCAAACCGTCTATCCGAAACAACTGGACTAGGGACAAATAGTGGTTTTAAATGATAATTGGGTTTATCATTTGTCGGGATATTTTGTACCAATATGGGATATTCCAGTTTTATGTAGCTCATTCAAATTCGGGTTCAAATTTTAAGACGGTAAAACTAAAAAAAATGTTGGAATAATTGTTAAACGAGGAATTATAAATGAGGTGATAAACGATGAACGATGAATGATGCACGATGAATTTGAGAAACGCAGAATATATTCTTACAATTGTTTGGTTGATAAATGTTTTTTTGCAGAGCGCGTCATATAATACCTAAGTTGCGTAGAAGAGAGAAGGGAGAGTAGAGAACAGATAGTAGAGACATGAGGCAAATCGCTAAAATTACCCAATAAACAATTGGAGAACAACCTAATTCAGTTGATGTGCTATATTCCAAATTCATCGTTCATCATTCATTGTCTATTCTTCAAATAAAAAATGGTCGTCCAAACGAATTGGACGACCTTTAACAAAACTATAAAATTGAACACATTTCAATATGATTAGCGAACTGAAAGGGGCAGCCTAAGCTAATAGGTCTTGGTTTCAGTTGCTTTATATTTTAGCGCTGCTGGCGCTCTACTGCTCACTATTCCTCTTTATGTTTACGGCTGATTCCTATAAAAAGTGGCGTTGGAGAACGCGCTATTGACTGTTTTGCTATTTTTTGACGTTTTTTTAAGCTAAAACGACTGTAAATTGCTGTCGGTCAAATATTTAGCCATTTATAAAATGGACACCCCAGAAGAAGCAATCTTAATTCTTCGGACTGCAATCCTAAGCTATTATCGCTCCCTTGGAGTGTCACTTGCCTTTGAACACGCGTGTTTAGATACCGTTCTATGAGGGTCAAAGGCTTTTATTACTTGAATCATTGATTCCAGTATTTTTTCGTTTCTCATGGCTCATTGATTCATTTGTAAATAAACAATTATAATAGGTTTACTACGATTAATCAATGAAACGGGAGTTGCCCAACTTGTTAATTAAGTTTGTTGAAAATAAATCTAGGGGAGGTCGTGGTTTGACGCTCTTTATTTATTAGTTATAGGTAGTTAGTCTTTTTAGGGCTTACAAAGTTACATTATTTATACGTAGTTATTTAACAGAAGTCACATAATAATAGTTCAATTAATCTCTTGGTTTGTCACTATAATTTTGTAAATGATTGCTTTTTAGGCCTGTTTAAGAATATAATTTTATTTAAATTCATATTTCAAAATATTGTAATAAATAATTACTAGGTGCTAAAAATTATTTTTTTTGACTTTTTTTGAAAAAATAATTGTTTTTGCTTGTATCATACATTTCATAACGACGAAATCCATCAATAGGGTGTTTAAACAAAGCTAAATAGCTGATAAGCGATTTACTTTAATGCAGATAATTATCATTTTAGCCTGATTTGCTGATGAAGACTTCTATTCTAATAATTTATAATTCGTCGCCCTATATGTTATT
>CALFWI010000104.1 GCA_937928615.1 uncultured Saprospiraceae bacterium
AGTTAACACTAATTTGACTATCTTGTACAAGTTTATGGTTTGGATATAATAATTCAATGAATATTTAAGGCCAATAAATGGCTAAGTACATTTTAGGTGTATGTAATGGAAAGTAAAGATGTAACTTCAGTAAGGTTAATAGGAAAGTCGTTTTTTACAAAGCAGTAACTAGTGGGCAGATACCAACTAAATAAATTTTACAAAACAGTTTACCTATACCTAAATCGATTGATGTACTCAAAATTGAGTACGAAGGGTTTTAGAAAAAGATAATCTACGTATTTGAGTTTGTTATTTTACGTAGCTTATTTATTGCTAAATCCTTGAATAAATACCTAAAAGGCATTTATTTTTTTGTCTTTGTTACTTTTAAACCTTTATTGATGTCTGTCTAGTGAGGGGATTAACTTAAAGACTAAATCTATGCCATTTTCTTAATGTGGATAGTAATGGACTTAAAATGATGTCGAATAAGTTTTGAGTCTGTGGTAGGCTATATCGTTAGCTTACTACAAAAATAAGGGGTTTTAGTTAGAAATTAAAATTTTTTAAATAATAATTATTTATATTTTTAAATAACTGTTATACTTTATATTTAAATTAATTACTACTCAGTATTTTATCAATTTATAATTTATAAAATATGTAAAGTATTTGACAAAATTTTTTTATTTCTAAAAGTAGAAAATTTAAATATTCTCCCATTTTTGACTTTTTTTATTAAATAACTACTTAATTGAGCCTGAACAAAGGAATAAGCCAAAAGGTAAAAAACGCCAAACACTTTGATTTTTTTCCTAGTATAATCTCTAAAAAATACATAATTTGGCAACTTCATATTTTTAAACAGAGCAGCCATTTATGTCTACGAACCAAAAAGTAAAAGCGCCAAAAGCCAAAAAGATTGCTAAAGAGCTAAGTATCCATGGCGATACTAGGATTGATAATTATTATTGGTTAAATAATAAAGAAGACCAAAACGTCATTGATTACCTAAACGCGGAGAATACCTATCGAGAAGGCGTAATGGCGCATACAACCGATTTTCAGGCATCTCTTTTCAAAGAAATAGTTGGGCGAATTAAGCAAACGGATATGTCCGTTCCCTATAAAAAAGACGGTTATTATTATTTTACTCGTTACGAAGAAGGCAAAGAATATCCTATCCACGCTAGGAAAAAAGAAACGCTAGAAGCCCCTGAAGAAATCATGCTCAATGTCAATGATTTGGCCAAAGATTTTGATTATTATGCCGTTGGTGGAACGAGTGTCAGTACGAATAACCAACTATTGGCTTTTGGGGAAGATACGGTTAGTCGCCGAATCTATACCCTTCGCTTTAAAAATTTAGAAACAGGGGAATATCTGGAAGATCGTATAGAAAACACAACTGGTTCTGCGATTTGGGCAAATGATAATCAAACCATTTTTTATACTCGAAAAGATGAATCTTTAAGACCTTTTAAAATTTTCAAACATAAATTAGGGACACCAGAAAGTGCAGACGTAGAAATCTATCACGAAGCGGATGAAACGTTCCGAACAGGTATTTATAAAACTAAGTCCAAGAAATATCTAGTCATTGTAGCTGCGATGACTATTTCTACCGAATATCGAATTTTGGAAGCAGATAATCCTGATGGGGAGTTCCGTATTTTCCAAAAAAGAGAAGATAAGCACGAATATAGCATTGACCACTTTGAGGATAAATTCTATGTCCATACTAATTTAGATGCCAAGAATTTCCGATTAATGGAAACGACGGAATCGGCTACTACAAAAGAACATTGGACAGAGGTCATTCCGAACAGAAGTGACGTCTTATTAGAAGGCATGGATATTTTTAAAGATTATCTAGTCTTATCTGAACGGATTAATGGTATTTCTCAAATTCGCATCAAACCTTGGGCTGGCACAGCAGAACATTACATCAACTTCGGTCAGGAAGCGTTTATGGCATCTACTTCAACTAATTATGTAGTAGATACAGATATAGTTCGAGTTGGCTTCACTTCCATGACCACGCCCAATTCCTACTTTGACTATAATATGGTCACTAAAAAATTGACTTTGCTTAAACAGCAAGAAGTGCTGGGTGATTTTGATACTAATAATTATAAATCTGAAAGACAATTTGTTACGGCTAGAGATGGCGTAAAAGTCCCCGTTTCAATAGTCTATAGAAAAGGATTTAAACGGGATGGAAAATCTCCTTTAATGCTCTATGCGTATGGTTCCTATGGACATTCGATGGAGCCTTATTTTAGTTCCGTTCGATTGAGTTTACTGGATAGAGGTTTTGTTTATGCCATTGCACATATAAGAGGTGGAGAAGAAATGGGGCGGCATTGGTATGATGATGGCAAAATGCTCAACAAAAAAAATACCTTTAACGATTTCATCGACTGTGCCGAGTTCTTATTGGACAAAAATTACACCCGTAGAAAACGTTTGTTTGCGATGGGAGGTAGTGCTGGTGGCCTTTTAATGGGCGCTATTATCAATCAACGACCAGAACTTTGGAAAGGTGTTATTGCGGCTGTCCCTTTTGTGGATGTGGTAACGACAATGTTGGATGAGACCATTCCTTTAACGACGGGAGAATTTAATGAATGGGGAAATCCAAAAGACAAGGAATATTACGATTACATTAAATCTTATTCTCCTTATGATAATGTGACCCAACAAACTTATCCTAATTTATTAGTCACAACTGGTTTACACGATTCACAAGTACAATATTGGGAACCTGCTAAATGGGTCGCTAAATTAAGAGAATTGAGAAGGGGAAAGAAACAATTATTGCTCTATACCAATATGAAGACGGGACATGGAGGTGCTTCTGGGCGTTTTGAGCGCTTTAAGGAAACAGCTATGGAATATGCTTTTATTTTGGATTTGGTAGGGATTACAGAGTAGGAAAGGGATGAGTAAGGACTCAAAAAATCATAAATCATAGTTCATACATCATAAATCTGTCACGTAAAAACTAGATGGATTTATGATGTATGATTTTTTCCCACAAGTACG
>CALFWI010000105.1 GCA_937928615.1 uncultured Saprospiraceae bacterium
TCACAGAGTTGTGTTACTGTTGGTATCTCGAAAGTAACACCACTCTGTGAGTTGTGAAAATTGATTGCTTTATAACTGTAAAAAACAGAAAATAATATTTTCAATACAGGGAGCATCTAACCAGAAGTATTTAGCTGCGTAAGTTATCAAATTCAGCAATCCTTTCTGAGAATCTAGCCTTATAAGTCCTGCCAATTGGAATTTTGTGCCCTTTGATAAGCAAAAAATCCCTTTCTATACAATCAATTTGCTTTAAGGAAATGATAAAACTTCTATGGACTCGACAAAAGTAAGTAGGCAGACTTGGGTTTAATTTATTGAGCGTTGTTCGTTGTAAAATACGTCTTTCTTTGGTATGGTAAATTACATAATTTTCATCTTTCTCTAAAAAATAAACATCCTGCCAATTTAATTTATGAGTGGTTGTCCCACTTTTTAATAAAAATTCATTAGCAATAACTTTAGTAAGACTTGGTGGATTGGTAGCCTTTATTATTGGTAACGCGATGGATTTATTTTCCAAAAGACCATTCGTGATAACCTTTCCTTCTTTTTGATAAAAATTAAACATTCGAATAGCCGCAGCTAGCCCAATAATGGATAGTAATAAAAAGGCGTTCCTGAATAATGGAATTTCGTTAAAAAAGGTATAAGTCAGCCCCGTATCTTTTAGAATGGTGTCAATTAAATCAGAACCAATTAACCAACGGTCTAATAAGGTCGTTAGCACAAAGAGGCCTACAAAAGCTGCAATAAATTTAGCATAAGCTTTATCCCTAAAAATAAATGTAGGTAATAAATAATAAATCACGGCATAGGTTGTCAGCATTATCAAGGGCAATCGAACCAAGTTGAACCATAGAAATTCTAAACCATCAGTTTCCTTAGAAAGATAGACCGTACTCGTCCATAGAATAATGACAATCCAGAATAATAGATGTTTTAAGAATCTCCACATAAATGTCTCAACGAATTTTTTACTACAATAGAAAGCGTTTTTACACTGATTTCAAAAAAAAGCAGCAACATTAACCATCAAAAACTGGTCGTTCTCGTCATTTATAAGCAGTTAGTCTCCAATTTAAATATTTTTGGGGCAAATCGAATTCAATTTCCGACGATATGAAAAAAGTTACCTTTTTATTTTTTTTGCTTTTAGTGAATAATTTTTTGAATGCACAATCAGCACAAACGACCGTCTCACTAGCGATTCAATCAGTTGAGCTACCTGTAAAAATTGATGGAAAACTAGACGAAAATGTTTGGCAACAACTTTCACCTGCCACCAATTTCTGGAAACAAGCGCCTGTAGACGGAGAACAAGCGACTAAGCAAACCGAAGTTCGAATGGCGTATGATGATAAGTTTGTGTATCTATCCGCAGTTTGTTGGGATGACCCAAATTATGTAATTCAGACCTTGAAACGAGATAATTTTGGAGAGAGCGATGCTTTTGCCGTAGTCATTGATCCCGTTAACCAACAAGCCAATGCTTACGCCTTTGCGGTCAATGCCAAAGGAGCGCAATCTGAGTTGTTGATTTCCCCTAATTCCTCGGATGAAAGTTGGGATAATAAATGGTTTGTGGCGGTGCAAAATGAGTCGGATAAATGGACGGTAGAAATGGCGATTCCTTTTAAGACTTTACGTTTTAAGACCGATTTGTCCGAATGGGGAATCAACTTTGTGAGACTTGACCCAGGAACAAATGAAACCCATGTATGGTCACCCGTTCCTCGCCAATTTGATTTCTTTGATTTAGGCTATTTAGGAGATTTAGTGTGGGACAAAGCACCGCAAAAAGTAGGCAAAAACATTGCTTTGATTCCTTATGCAAGTATTGCAAGAGATAAATTTCATCAACCTAGTGAAAGAATTGAAGAAGACTTTTCCGTTGGTGGCGATGCAAAAGTAGCTTTAAGCCCTACCTTAAATTTAGACTTAACGTTTAATCCCGATTTTTCCCAAGTAGAAGTAGACCAACAAGTAACCAATCTAACTCGATTTAATATTTTCTTTCCAGAGCGCAGGCAGTTTTTTCTAGAAAATGCCGATGTATTTAATCAATATGGGCAATATGCCGACCGTCCTTTTTACTCCCGTAGAATCGGCTTAGATGCTGGCGGAAATCCTATTCCTATTTTGTATGGCGTTCGATTAAGTGGGAATGTTAGCTCGAAATCTAGGGTTGGTTTGATGAATATGCAGACCAAAGGTGGAGATAACCGTTTTGGACAAAACTATAGTGCAGTCACTTTCCAACAAAGATTATGGAAAAGGTCTTCACTAAAAGGCATTTTCTTAAATCGGCAAGCTTATGATAATAAAGAAAGTGTAGCGAATAATTATGGTAGAAACCTAGGGGGCGAATTCAATTTTTCCACGCCTGACGGAAAAATACGAACCAATATTGGTTTGATGCAATCTTTTAAAAGTGGATTGACGGATAAAAATCAACATTTATATGGACGGTTTGATTATGATGGGCAAAATTTCAGAACATTTTTGACGGTTCAACACTTGGGTGAAAATTACTTTGCCGATATGGGCTTCAATGGTCGTTTGGTCAATTTTAATCCAGTAACGGGCGAATCGAGTAGGGTAGGTTATACCCAAATTGGCAATATGCTCAATTATTACATTTACCCAAAAGAGAGCAAAAAGGTTAATTTCCATTGGTCAGGCGCCGAAAATTTTGTGTACATCAATGATAATGCCAACGGCTTAACCGAATGGTACACCCGTTTACGCCATTTTATCTTTTTCCAAAATACCAGTCAATTGCGTTTTCGCTTGAATAATAATTATGTAGATTTATTGTTTCCATTTGGTATTACGGAAACTCCTTTGCCCGCCAAGGCATATAATATGACCGAATTTAATGTGCAATTTAATACCGATGTACGAAAATTATTAAACACCCAAATGTTTATCGTCTACGGGCAATTTTATAATGGTACTAAACTAACTTATCGAGGAAGTGTGTCTTATCGGGCACAACCTTGGGGTAATTTTACACTGGGACTAGAACGAAACGACATTTGGTTACCTGAATTATACGGTAATCTACATTTTACATTGGCAACCGCCAGAATGGAAATCAATTTTGCCACCAATTTATTCTGGACAACCTTCCTACAGTATAACACCCAACGAGATAACTTTAATATTAATAGCCGTTTTCAATGGCGGTTTGCGCCGATGTCAGATTTGTTTTTTGTGTATACGGATAATTATGCGATTGAGGATCTATTTGGGCCGAAGAGTCGGAGTTTTGTGTTGAAGTTTAATTATTGGTTGACTTTGTAGGGAATTATCGGATACTTTCAAAGTAGCTGATAATTTGAATGGAGGAAATTAAAAGCGGAATTTATCTCGGATGGCGCATTTTATCATAGAGCTGTACTGTGCTTCTGGTTTAGTTTGTTCGATGATTAAATCATTGTATTCTTTTCGTAGTGAATCGGGAAAGTCAGGATGCTGAGTAGCGGCATATAGGTTTTTGTATAAAATGTAAATTTTTCTCCTTCTATTATCTAAAAATGGGCGGTCTAAGCCAGTTTTTTTTATAGTTTCTTTTCC
>CALFWI010000106.1 GCA_937928615.1 uncultured Saprospiraceae bacterium
AGTTCATTTTTTAAGCTACTTTTGTAAAGTTAGTATATTTGACCTAATTAATTATTTAATCCGAGTTGCTCCTATAAATAGAAGTCAACTAAATTTACTAGTTGCGAGTTTAAGAATGATTGGAAATTGACATTTTTTATTCTAAATTCAATCAATCTCCTAAAATCATATTCAACTCGTAACGCGCAACTCGCAACTCCAATTACATGAAATTCATTATCTCTGGTGGTGGTATTTGTGGTTTAATGATGGCGATTGTTTTAGAAAAAAAAGGGTACGATGTAGCGGTCTATGAAGCAGCTACAGCAATAAAAGCCGTTGGTGCTGGCTTAGTTTTAAGTACCAATGCCATTAAAGCATTACAATCTATCGGTATCGAAAAAACTGTTTTAGCAAAAGCTAATTTGCTAGATCATTTTGATGTGGTATTGGCTAATGGGGAACTATTAATGGCAACGGATGCTAAAAAACTAAGTAAAAGATATGATGCTATCGGAAATGCTACTATTCATAGAGCAGACTTACATCAAATCTTAATAGCCTTGCTAAGAGATAAAGTAGCCTTTTATACAGGAAAAAGAGGCGTAAAAGTACAGCAAGCTAATAATGGAGTTACGCTGACTTTTAAAGATGGGACAAGTGCTAGGGGAGATTATTTAATTGCTTGTGATGGTATCAATTCTGCTATTCGGCAACAATTGTTACCCAAATCATTACCTCGGTATGCAGGCTATACTTGCTGGCGAGCGATTGTCCAACATGATGGACAATTTAAAGATAAATATGCCACAGAAACTTGGGGTAAAAATGGTCGATTCGGTGTTGTGCCTTTAACGGATAATCGAACCTATTGGTTTGCCTGCCTGAATACGCCTCAAGTAAGAGACCCTAGAATGAAAGCTTTTACGGTAGCAGATTTAACGGCTTGTTTCAAAGATTATCATGCTCCTATTCCGCAGTTACTAGCATTGACAACAGAGAAAAACTTGTTATGGAATGATATTGAAGATATTCGACCGCTCCAACAATTAGCTTTCAATCGGATACTTTTAGCTGGAGATGCGGGTCATGCAACAACACCCAATATGGGACAAGGGGCCTGTCAAGCGATTGAAGATGCAGCAGTATTAGCCAATTGCTTGAACCAAAGTGAAACCATTGTCAAAGATTTTAAAGCTTTTGAAAAAATTAGATTGCCTCGCACCACTAAAATTGTCAATACTTCTTGGACGGTAGGTCAACTTGCCCAATTGACGAATCCTATACTAACTACTTTCCGAAATTTTGCTGTAAAAATGACACCCCAACGTGTCAATGAAAAACAAATGGATTATTTGTTTGATGTTGAATTCTAAATTTATTAGGAGCGTGTTATCTATTTTCTGGAATAATTGATTTATTCACTTCTGTTTGATAGATATACTACAATATTTCTTACTTTTTTAAGTCATTTCAATAATTGTCACATTTTTACGTATTTTAAATTTAATAATCTATTAACGATAGTTATCTTTTGTTAATTATTATTAAAAAAAATAATATATTTTCCTTGATTATGCTTCTTTTTTTCAATTATTTATATATTTTTGCAATATATATCACGCTTTTCATAAAAAAAGAAAGAGGCAGCCACCGAAGCAACTACCTCTACACTATGAAACACTATGTCTTAAATTCATTTTAGGTTGTCACAAAATAAGTATTTTTTGTTTTTAAATAAAAATAAAAACGTACTTTTTTTTGGAAAGCCTTACTTTTTTTTCAAAAACTCGCTTTTTAACGCTCTATAAGGCTTATTTCCCTCTAATTATAGAGGGAAATAATTCAGTCTTCTCTTAAAAAATACCTTTCTCTTTATCTACTTTCCACTAAATAAGCTCCGAATCAGTCCTCTAAGAATTAGTCTATCAACCTTTTTTTGCATTTTTAGTTATACTAAAGTTGACGTATCAATTAAATAAGCGCACTTATTGTAAAACAACATATGCAGCTACTCATTCACCTGACAAAATTAAATCATGCAAAGAATCTTACTTATTTCCTGTTTTAGCCTACTAACAATAGTCGCTTTTTCCCAAAGACCTCAAGGTAGTTATGGTGGTGGTGGAAAACGAGGCGGTGGCGGACCGACTATTACTGGTAAGATAACAGGTCAAGTATTGGATACTTTAAGCAAAGTACCTGTTGGTTTTGCGACGATTGTCCTCATCAATCCCAAAGACCAAAAAGAAGTCGATGGTAATATTACCGAAGATGATGGAAAATTTAAATTAACTGATGTCAAAGTAGGAACTTATGATTTACAATTATCTTTTATTGGCTATAAAACTAGAATGTATCGAGGTGTCAAATTGACGCCTAAAAAACCTGATGTTAATTTGGGGAAGCTGTATCTAATTACTGATAATGTTTTATTGGATGCTGTCGAAGTAGTAGAGGAGGCAGCAGTCATAGAAAATAGGATTGATAAAATTGTTTATAATGCAGACAAAGATGTTACTTCTACTGGTGGAGATGCCGCAGATGTATTGCGTAAAGTACCTTTATTATCGGTTGATTTTGATGGAAATGTTAGTTTAAGAGGCAGTTCCAATTTGCAAATTCTCATTAATGGAAAACCATCGGGTATGTTTTCGGCAAATGTAGCAGATGCCTTAAAAATGTTGCCTGCTGACCAGATTAAAACGGTGGAGGTGATTACTACACCAGGCGCAAAATACGATGGAGAAGGTTCTGGCGGTATTATTAACATTATTACCAAAAAGAAAAGTATTGAAGGCGTTACTGGGTCAATGAGTGCTTCTGTTGGTAATCGACAAAATAATACTAATTTAAGTTTAAGTGCTGCCAAGGGGCGTTTTGGGATGAATGCCAATGGTTCGGTTTATTATTCTTTGCCAAATGATTCAGAGACTACTTTTTCTAGAACGGATCAGGTAAATGGAGCTACTCGTACTTTTAGTCAAAATGGAATAACGGAGTCTTCAAGACTTGGCTTTAGAGGAACGGCTGGTGCTTTTTATGACATCAACGCCTATAATGCATTTAATACTTCTTTTCAATTAGGTGGATTTTCTTTTGACCAAATGGGGCAGTCAACTGTTCGTTTCGATGACCCTGCTACTAATTTTCTACAAGAATATCTTCGGACAAGTGATGGAATGAGAGGGCGTAATAGCTTTGACTGGACCACCGATTATACCAAAACATTTCCTCAAAAGGGTAGAGAGTTAGCTTTTGCCTTTCAATTAAGTGGTAATAATCAGAATAATAATACCGATTATACTCAACAAAATATCTTAAACGCAGTGGATTTTGAGGAAGAAGGCCGTAATGATGGCGATAATCGAGAGTATATCTATCAAGTAGATTATACCCATCCTTTTAGTAAAAAATTAAAATTAGAAACGGGCGCTAAGTCTATTTTGCGAAGAATTAATAGTGATTATTCTTATAATTTATTAAGTGGAGAAGACATTACACCTTTCCGTTCAGACATCTTTAAATATAATCAAGATGTGATGGCAGGCTACCTTTCTTTAAATTGGACGATTAGTGATAAATGGGGTTTAGTGGCAGGAACAAGATATGAGGCAACAGAAATTGATGGTGAATTTGTGAATGATGGCGGCGTGTTTAATAATAGTTATAATAATGTCTTACCAAGTATCATTTTATCTAGAAAACTGAAAGGATTCTCTTCTCTTAAATTGAGTTATACACAGCGAATCCAACGACCTAGTTTATTCTATATCAATCCCTATACGGATGCTGCGGATAGAAGAAATGTAACTTTTGGAAATCCACAATTAGCTCCTGAAACTGTTGACCAATACGAATTGGCGTATAATAATTATATCAAAGGTGTCGTATTAAATGTTGCCGTATTTTATCGACAAACCAATGATATTATTGAAAGTTTTTTAACAGTAGATAGCGAAGGAATCTCGATTACGAACTATCAGAATATCGGACAGAATAATTCTGTTGGTTTTAACCTCTTCTCTTCTGGAACAATTAAGAAGAAACTCACCATTCGAGGAGGCTTTAATTTATTTACTTATAGTGTTGACGGAACAGCAAATGGGGAAAGTGTTAGTAGAGATGGCTTGCAATATGGCGGTAATTTAAGTGGTACCCTGTCCTTAAAAAAAGATTGGAAAATAGAAGGGTTTGGTTTTATGCGGTCTCGAAGACAAACGGTACAAGGAAAAATCCCTTCTTTCTGGATGTATAGTATTGGCATTAAAAAAGAAATATGGAAAAAGAGAGGTTCGATTGGCGTAAGAATGGTAGAACCATTTAATAGAACAAAATCCTTTATTACAGAACTAGACGGAGATACCTTCTCCCAAAGAAGCGAATTCAAATTGCCTTTCCGTTCTTTTGGTTTGAACTTTAGTTATAAATTCGGAAAATTAGACTTTAAAGCGAAGAAAAGAAGAAGCAGTAAGATTAAGAATTCAGATGTGAAATCTGGTGGAGATGGGAATAATAGTTTCTAGTTTTTCTAGTTGCCAGTTTCCGGTTGCCAGTTACGGGTTTAACTGGCAACTGGCAACTGAAAACTCGCTAAGCCTCCTCTGGCATATCAACAGGCGTAATCATCGGCAAGTCAATCAACGCTTGTTCTTCCTTAGAAATACTCCACATTTTAAAGACCCCACCATCCGCACGAGCGATATGCTTCGCAAAAGAAGTTAAACTTTTATATAGTTTTGCTGCCATTACTTGTGGCAATTTCGGTAACACGGCATTTAAGCCCGCTAATTTATCAGAGATAGATTGCGTCGCTTCCTTTGTATCTGCTGGTAATCCTTTTATAAGGTAACTAACTTTACCAGAAAAATCTTCGTGTACTTTTTCGTAAAAATCATTTAATTCTGGTTCGTTAGAATAACTTCTAATACCTGTTAATTTTTCTGCCCAACTAGTTTCGCTAACGTCAATCTTCCCATCCGCACCTGCAATTAAAACAGTCACTAAAGGTAGTGCTTCTAATAATAAATCTTGTTCTTCTTGACTAAGGCTTTGCATTGCATTTAACATAGTAAAATATGGATTTTATGATTAAATTTAAGCTGATATTTACACTTATTTTGACGATATAATCGTGTTTGGTCACCTTCTTATAAAGGGAATAAGCTACCATTTT
The DNA here is from genome assembly GCA_937928615.1 of uncultured Saprospiraceae bacterium. Classification (GTDB taxonomy): domain Bacteria; phylum Bacteroidota; class Bacteroidia; order Chitinophagales; family Saprospiraceae; genus JAFMDF01. Next base: position 5,156 of record CALFWI010000106.1, read on the forward strand.
CTAAAAATAAACTGCGAAGATAGCACTATTTGTCATTTGATGCAGCCGTTGATAAATGAAATTTTAGTTTATTCTTTCTTATTTTTGGGAATTATTGTTACCAGTTGTCAGTTGTGGGTTGCCAGTTCAACACTCAACTGGCAACTAGTAACTGGTAACTAGCAACAGCTAATCAAACAACAAATGGCAAAATTAAGACAAAATCATTCGCAGAACGATAATGGAATGGTTTATAAGGCAGGCATTTTTGCATTCATCGTCGGTATTTTATACTGGGGATTTAACCAAATAGGCGGAGAAGAAAGTTCAATATTAGATACTTTTAAAGAAGCAATGGAGCAACCTGCTGCTACCAATGATGGTGGAGCAATTTCGAGTGATGAAGGTCTAGATTATGCTTTACCAACCTCTACAACTGGGCAAATTGTTAAGCATAAATATTATACGCTCTCCTATTCAGAAAAACATGAACAGGCAGAATGGGTCGCTTATGAATTAACGGTTGATCGTTTAAATAATAAAATTGCAGATAGAACAGATAATTTCCGTCCAGACCCTAAAGTAAAAACGAAATCTGCTACGCCATCTGACTATCGACGTTCTGGCTATACCAGAGGACATTTAGTACCCGCAGGTGATATGGGTTTTAGTGAACAAGCTATGTCCGAGACTTTTTATATGAGTAATATGAGTCCACAAGTCCGCAATCAAAATATGGGCATTTGGCGAGAATTAGAGGAACAAGTGAGGGATTGGGGTCGAAAATACAAACATTTATACATCGTCACTGGTCCAATTTTGAATGAACAAGAATTTGATAGAATTGGTAAGAATATCGTGACCGTTCCTCGTAATTATTATAAGGTCATTTTAGATGTGACAGAACCTGAATATAAAGGCATTGGTTTTATTATCCCTAACGCTATTAGTGATGAACACCTGACAGAATATGCCATGACCATTGATGATGTAGAAGAACGAACGGGGATTGACTTTTTCCCCGATTTATTGTCTGAAGAGTTGGAAACAGAATTGGAAGGCTTTGTAGATGTTCGACGTTGGAAATTTAGCGAAAAACGCTACCAGCAACGGGTGCGAAATTGGAATAATAGGTAAATTAGTCATTAAGCGTATGTTTAAACATTTTAGAGCGTCAGATTAAAAAATAATATTTAAAATATTGTCTAGCTTGTCAAATCCGTGGCCTTCATTCATCCGTGGGTAGAAAAGAACCCCACGGATGATTATCAACTTTTTACCTGACTATCTATTCATCTGTTAATTTTAGAGGGATTTGAAATATGCTTTGGTATTGATGCCCAAGAAAAGGATTCTACACTAATTAGCAAGCTTTTTAAAATTTAAACATACGCTAAGTCATTCGTAAATATGTCCTTATCTATCTACCAACTTTTAGGCAACGCTACTCCATTTTTAGACTGTATTTTTCAATACCTTTCTTTGAAAAAAGTAGATGTGACGAACTATGAATTAGACCATATTTGTTATAGAGTAGAAACGGAGGAACGGTATCAATATTTAAAAAATAAATTGATTGGTCTAGGGGAGTTATTAACAGAATCTCAAATTGGTGGTCGTGCGATTGCCTCTATAAAATTGACAAAACCTATTCTTTATAAAAATAGAAACATTTGGGTGATTGAATTACCTGCACCCAAAAAAGGAAGTTTTTACAAAGAAGGGTTTGAACACGTAGAATTTGTCATAGATGTACCTTTTGATACTTTCCTGAAAGCACATCCTCATTTGGACTTTATCACTAAAGATTTAAAAAAGTCCGTCAATCAGGGCGTTACCTTAAAAGAGACGGACTTTTCGGTGAAATTTCACCATCACACATTGGAATATGTGATTCGATATTTGGATTGAGTAACTAACATTCCCGATTTGCTAAATCTCAAAGATTTAGTA
>CALFWI010000107.1 GCA_937928615.1 uncultured Saprospiraceae bacterium
GCTTAACATTCATACGGTATATCTTTTTTAATTTCGCAAAACGCGATTTCAATAATTTTTGTAAAAATAAATAATTTGATGGAATAATGGAGGAATGTCTTTAAGTATTAATGTGTTTATGTAAGTTCATAATTATTAATATGAAAAAAGCCACATTACTTCCTATTTCAATAATACATACTATACATTAAACACACAAATACATCATAAATGTTTTTAGAACCTCATTTTAAAGGACAACGCAGCGGCTGGATAGAAGTTATTTGTGGTTCCATGTTTTCTGGGAAAACAGAGGAATTAATTCGTCGTTTAAAACGAGCTAAAATAGCCAACCAAAAAGTAGAAATATTTAAACCTAAGATAGATACGAGGTACGATGATGTGGCCGTTGTCTCCCATGATGCCAATTCTATTTTATCGACGCCTATTGCTAGTGCTGCAAAAATTTTAGAATTAGTAGATGGCGTAAATGTTGTTGGTGTAGATGAGGCACAATTTTTTGATATGGAGATTACCGAAGTTTGCCAGACTTTGGCGCTTAAAGGCATTCGAGTAATTGTTGCAGGCTTGGATATGGATTATTTGGGTAACCCTTTTGGACCAATGCCTAATTTATTAGCGGTTTCCGAATATATCACAAAAGTCCATGCTATTTGCCAACATTGTGGCAATTTGGCAACCCATTCTTATCGTTTGGCAGCAGCAGAAGGCCAAGTGGTTTTAGGTGAAAAAGATACTTATGAACCTCGATGTCGGACTTGTTACCAAATGGGGAATATTTTGAGCTTGAAATAGGAATTTTACGACGCTTTATACTTAGGAAGTCGGCAGAAGTCAGCAGAAGTCAGACCGTTTATTACCTAAACTGTCAGCAGCCAGAAAATACTCAGCAGGAGACTAACTACTGAGCTATCTGACTTCCAACCGAAAAATAATTTTTTCGGTCTGACTTCTAAAAGCTATCAACTTTTTCTCTGATGCTGTAAGCAATATTGATAAATAATTAATTATATTTTACAACTTTAAATATATGTTATTGTTCATATTTTGCATTAGCATCTTTCATTAGAATTTAATATTTTTGGGCTGCTAACTAAAGAACAACCCCCAACCCGTTTTACCCATCATCTTATTAAACATTGATTTAAGTATTCGAAGACAATTAATACATTCGAATAACCTCAATTTTTTATTTTTTAATTTTATTAAACTAAAACATTTTAAAAGATGAGTAAATGCTTTTCCTTTTTGATGATTCTATTATTGGCTTTGACCATTAGTAGCACTGATGCAGTCGCACAAGATGAACGTCTTGTAATGATTCGTACAGATTTTGGAGATATGACCTTCAAACTGTATAATGACACGCCACTTCACCGGGATAACTTTATCAAGCGGGTGAAGGAAGGCTTTTATAATGGTACGTTGTTTCATCGTAGCATTCCTTTTTTTATGGCACAAGGTGGAGACCCTAAATCTAAAGGCGCACCTATGACACAGCCTTTAGGTGTAGACAATTGTGGGCAAATTCCTGCTGAAATACGCCCTAATCATTTCCACAAAAAAGGTGCTTTATCGGCTGCTAGAATACCTGATAGTGGAAATCCAGAACGAAAATCTAGTGGCTGTCAATTTTTTGTAACGCAAGGTTGGGTACATAACGATCAACAGATTGATACGCATGTAAATGAAAAACGGAAATTTAGCTATTTTCAAAGAGCATGGTATAAAGTGAGAGGTGGTTATCCATTTCTAGATGGTGATTATACTGTTTTTGGCGAAATTGTTGATGGAGTGGAGGTTTTGGATATGATAATGATTGTACCTACTAGTAAAGAACCAACTTCAAAAGATAGACCTTTAATTAATATTACAATGAATGAAGTGAAGATGTTGAATTAGAAGACAGTATGCGGTATACGGTAGAATGGTATACGGTCAACCGTGTACCATTAACCGTGTACCGCCAACCATATATCACTAAACATTTGTTTCCCTACCTTTAATGCTAGCCTCAAATTAACTACTTTTGCAAATTCATTTTCCACTAAAAAAATAATTGTTGAAGCAAAAAGTAGCCATTCTCCACGAAGACGAAGATTTAGTTATTGTCAATAAGCCTGCAAAGTACTTGTCTATTCCTGACCGATTTGATGAAACAAAGCCGAATGTATTGGGCTTTCTAAACAATAAGTATGGAAAGGTATTTACGATACATCGTTTAGACAAAGAAACCAGTGGTATTCTTTGTTTTGCCAAAAATGAGGTGGCGCACAAACTATTAAGTAAACAATTTCAAGACAGGACTGTCCAGAAGATTTATTATGCTTTGGTGGATGGTATTTTAACACCTACCGAAGGAAAGATTGACCAGGGAATTGCCCCGCATCCTGCTAGGCCAGGAAAAATGATGGTGTCTAACAAAGGAAAAAAATCTTTAACGACCTATAAGGTTATGGAACAGTTTAAAAGTTTTGCTTTAGTAGAAGCGAATATTAAAACTGGTAGAACTCATCAAATTAGAGTTCATTTTGAAGCAATAGGCTTTCCGTTAGCCCTTGATGCTTTATATGGTACAAGAACTGAATTTTTGCTCTCCGAGATTAAATTAAAAAAATATAAATTGGGTAAAGGCCAAGAAGAACGCCCATTAATGACTCGTACTACCTTACATGCTTACCGCCTAGAAATAGACCAACCAACTACCCAAAAAAGGTTAATTATTGAAGCTCCACTGCCAAAAGACTTTGCTGCGGTTGTTAAACAGTTGCAAAAGTGGAATAAATAATTTAAATTATCTTATATTAAAAAAATAAATTTAATTTCCTTTTTTAATCACTATAATTTACTATCCCCCTTTAACAAAATTACTATCACTTTTATTGACAGAGAATTTGTTGGGCCAATAGGACAAACAAACTTCCTGTGATTGTTCAACTAATGGCAGTCCTCTATTTTTTGTGATTTAATACAAATCAACAGAAACCTTTACTTATTTATTTTTTGTTAAACTATGCTCCCCAATACCTTTTAGGATTTTATTAGCGTTATTAATAAACTTTGCCAAATTAAAATTTGTTCTTTTTACTAGTAGCAAAACACCTTTTTTCCTCCTCTATAGTTAAAAGTTGAGTCTTTTATACTAAAACCAACCAGCTTTATCAAAACGGGCATTGTTTTTTAATTAAAAAGTGATTTAAGTAAGTGTTTTTTACCTATAAAATTGTTGTCCTAGTTAATCATCCATTGACTTGGTATTTCTAACAGAGATCATCAAGTATGGACTACTAATAATAGACTATTGACGGTTTAATGCTGAAAATTGAGTCAACTGTTTGCGTAATTAGCAATCGTAAATCTGCCCACCTAACGGTAGTCGGACAGGTCATAAATCATTAATTAAGAACCTGTTTGTTTTACCTTAAATAGATTGATGATTTGTGATTTTTCGCTCATTAATACACCATCAATATTTTTCAGTTTTTATTCTGTTTTTAGTAGATATACCTTTTAACCACCCTCACAAACCCCATAGAAGTATGAGAAAATGGATTTTTTTTATTGGATTAATTTTTGGATTAGCGGTCTTCCAAAGTTGTAAAACTACCCAGCCTGCCGTCTATCCAGAACCAATAATCGGTGCGGCAGATTTTGATTATTGGATGCATAGTCCTCTACATCCTGGTAATAATCAAGCCGTTACCTTTAAAACGAAAGTAGCAGATATCGAAGGGATTACTAAGATAGAGTTGATGGTGTATGAATATGAATTGTATGAAAATAGTGATGGATTACCTTCTAAACGAAGGAGGATAGATAGTCAATGGGGACTCGTTTATGATTGGGAATTTTCAGGACAAGCAAAATCGGCAGATGTGGCTTTTAATTTTGCTAGAGGGTTTGCTGCCTTTTCTAATATTGAATATATTTTTAGAATACATAATACAAAGGGAGAAGTATCAGAACGACTAGCAATATTTGATGCTGGAGATTCTCGTTGGCCTTTAGACAAGATTACGCTTTATGCAACTTCTCGTAACCCGTTAACTAATTCGATTAATCTATGCTTGTTTCCTGATACGGATTATCAGCAGGATTGGGAAGGCTTTTTGACAGATATGGAAAAGTTGATTTTTGATGGTTTTCATCAAAATAATAAAATCAAAGACCATAAAAAGAATTGGCAGTTTTATTATACACAAAGAGAAGCGGACGGCTTGGCTATTTCTAAAAATTTTTATGAAGAAAATGCTTTTCCTAGTTTTGTGAAAAATTCGGAAATTCAAGGAATCGATGCTTATGGTTTAATGCATAAAGCACCTTATAGTGATGGCGCCTACCTAAAAAGTAATATCCATTTTTTAGCTTATAATTTATTTACGGCGGAGAGTTATAATTTAGGGACTGCTATTCATGAATCGGCGCATGCTATTTTTAATTTGAGCGATGAATATGACCTTTGTGCTTGTTTTGAACATCCCGATGGCGCCAATATGTTTGCTTCTCTGAAAGGATGTCAAGCTTTTAATCGAAAAAATGGATTTCCAATTGAGGATTGTACACCGCTAGAACATTTAAATGGTCAAAGTTGGTATATGTCTGAACCATCTGCTATGTTTGAAACCAAGGAATTATGTGAAGCTTTTAATGTAGAAAATGGCTATGAAAATGGTATTTGTGAACGATTTAAGGATTATGATGGCGAGATCTATTACCGAGCTTTAGATGGTATATGTATTATGCAAGATGATGGCGACCATATTGTGCGAGACTTTAAGCGAACTTGTGGTCGAATTATTGATAACTTTTATGAAAAATTAAATCGACAGTCAACGGTCGCTTTTAATGAAAATTTAGAAAATATTGAAAATATATTTGGCTATGAACCCGTCGTCGTGATGGAAATGGTGAACGAAAAAGCGCAATTGGCTTTTAAATTTAAAGGTATCCAAAACGGTGTCCCTAAGAAAAATTTAGCGAAGAGAGATGCCATTCAACTAGATTTTATTCAAGCTTCTGGTGATAAATACAGTTTGAGTTTGCCCGACCCAGCACACATGCATATTCATAAAGATACAGCAGAAGATGAAATGGTGAATATTCCTAGCGTTAATTATACTTTTTCGGTACCTTATTGTGATGATTTACAAACGATGATTTGTGCGCAACATTCCGCTAAAAATGACCAATTGGTCGCTAAAAGTGTGGATTTACAACCAGGCATAGAAATTACTCGGATGGATTTGGAAGGCCCTTTGAAAGAAGCGCAAGAGATGATGGTGAAAAAAGAGTAGGGAGTCAAAAAATTTTTGATAAATAAAATTATATTAGATAGTCAGATTTAAAATTAATAATTACGTGTCGGACATAGGCTGTTCAAAATGTAAAATAAAGTTCCCCCAGCTTTTGGTATTTATCTCCGAAGAAAAACGGGACAATAAATACTAGAAATGAAG
>CALFWI010000108.1 GCA_937928615.1 uncultured Saprospiraceae bacterium
ACGCCCTTATTTTTAAAAGTAGCGGGCGTAACCCCTTCAATATTGACAAATAAATCATAGACTCTAGATGGGCTAGATAAACCTGCCATGTTTGCTAATTGTGCTACGTTTTGGCTATTTTGAATGCGTTTTTTTAAATAATCAACGGTTAGAAATTGTAGGAACTTTTTAGGACTCACCCCTGCCCATTCCGTAAATAGGCGCTGAAAATGATGTGGACTCAAATGTACTTGTGCTGCCACCTCTTTTAATTCAGGTTGCTCCTTAAAATTTTCTACTAAGTATTCTATTGCTTGCTGAATGCGTTGATAATCTAATTGTTGTTGGGATACCGTTTCCATAATTATTTTTTTAGTACAAAGATAGTACAGCAAACAGCAGTAAAAAACCCGATTCTTGCTAAATTACTCAAGCGGGAAATCAAACTCCAATTGAATCCCGCCTTCGCCAAAATTTTCTTTCATCAAATTAGAGGCCGCAATGCCCAATAATCGAATTTTACCAGCTGCTTCATAATTTTCTTCTAGTAATTCTAAAGCAGTTTGACGAAAAATTGCTAAATCTTTGATTTCACTATTAAAGGTTTTACTCCGAGTAAAAATTTGAAAGTCGGCATTTTTTATTTTCAGATTAATGGTTCGGCCAAAATTGTCTTTTTCTTTCAGGGATTCAAAAACGGAAAGGATGATTGGCTCTAATTTGGCTTTTAAATCGTCCCATTTATCTAAATCTTCTTGAAAAGTTCGTTCTGTACCCAATGATTTTCGGATACGATTTGGGTTGACTGCTCGATTGTCAATACCTCGAACAATTTTATGGTAATGCCGACCTGCTTTGCCAAAGCGTTGGAATAACTCTATTTCTGTTCGTTCTTTTAAATCTCCTCCTGTATGAATACCGAGTTTATGCATTCGTTTAGCAGTGACTTTACCAATACCGTGAAATTTTTCAATTTTTAAGGTTTCTAAAAATGGAATGGCTTCGTCGGGGGTAATTACTTTGATGCCATTCGGTTTATTAATATCGGAAGCAATTTTAGCTAAAAACTTACAATAAGAAACTCCTGCGGAAGCGGTCAGATTGGTCGTTTCAAAAATACGTTTCCGAATTTCTTCGGCTATTAAAGTACCTGAATTAAGATTTTTCTTATTCTCTGTAATATCTAAATAGGCTTCATCTAAAGACAAAGGCTCTACCAAATCCGTATAGTCTAAAAAAATGGCTCGAATCTGTTGGGATACTTCCCGATAAACTTCAAAACGATGTTTGACAAAAATTAAATTTGGGCATAACCGTTTCGCCGTTACACTGGGCATTGCTGACCGTACTCCATATTTTCTGGCCTCATAACTTGCCGCTGCTACTACCCCTCGAAGACTACCGCCACCAACGGCAATCGGTTTGCCTCTTAACGCAGGGTCATCCCTTTGTTCAACAGATGCGTAAAAGGCATCCATGTCTATATGGATTATTTTTTTGGACAAGATGGCTACAGGATGACAAGATGATGCAAGATTAACAGGATTTTCCCACGGATTTCATGACTCAAATTCCTTAAATTAATATTATTTGGAATATTTATTTTTATCTGATGCCCTAAGCTGGCAGAGCCAGTACCATAGAAGTCAGACCGTTTATTTCATAAACTGTCAGAAGTCAGACTTGGCATTTGTTCCGTGTCTGACTTCTGACTTCTTCTAATCAATCTTTTAAATACAACTTCTGCCACAGTCTGCCCCGAAAGTCGGGGTTTACGCAGAATATTACTGATTAGAAACTAAAACGAACAAATTATACACACAAAAATAGGGCTTTCTTTTTACAAGAAAACCCTATTTTTATACAGTATATTTTCAGTGACAAAACTTTTTATTGTGAACTTTTTATACCGTCCAAATAGCTACAATTAGAATTTTACTGCTAACTGCCTACTGCAATACTGCCTATTGTGCTATATGTGTATCGCCCGATTTCCTGTAGCGGCCAAAGCTGCTTCTCTGGTAGCTTCTGTATAAGTTGGGTGGGCGTGACTCATACGAGCGACATCTTCTGCTGACCCTCTAAACTCCATTACCGCTACTGCTTCTGCAATCATATCTGCTACTCTTGGTCCGACCATGTGTACCCCCAACACTTCATCCGTATCTTTATGGGCTAACATTTTAACCATTCCGTCAATGTCCATACTAGCTCTTGCTCGACCTAATGCTCGCATTGGAAACTTACCCACATTGTAAGGAATGCCTGCTTCTTTCAACTGCTCCTCTGTTTTACCAACGGATGCCACTTCTGGCCAAGTATAAACGACTCCCGGAATTAAATTATAATCAATATGCGGTTTTTGTCCTGCAATGACTTCCGCTACTAAAGTCCCTTCTTCTTCTGCTTTATGCGCTAACATTGCACCTTTAATCACATCACCAATCGCATAAATGCCAGGAACAGCCGTTTCTAAATGAGCGCCTACCTCAATTCTTCCTTTTTTATCGGTATTGATGCCTACGTTTTCCAAGCCTAACTTATCTGTATAAGCATATCGACCAATAGCAATCAAACAATAATCTGCTTTTAAAGTGATTTCTTTATCGTTCTTTTTGCTTTTTGCTTTCACCGTTACGCTCCGACTTGTTCCTTTTACTTCTGTTACCGCATGGCCTAAATGGAACTTAATCCCTAATTTTTTCAAAGACCGAGTTAATTCTTTGCTACAATCTTTATCCATACTAGCAATCGCTCTATCCATAAATTCGACGACCTCTACTTCCGTTCCTAATCGAGCGTAAACCGACCCTAATTCTAAACCAATCACTCCAGCACCAATAACGACCATTCGTTTAGGCACTTTATCAATATTCAAGGCTTCCGTAGAAGTAATGACTCGTTTTTTATCGTAATTAAAAGCAGCTGGTGCAACAGGTTTTGACCCCGTAGCAATGATGGTTTTATCGGTTTCTACCGTTTCTGTTGTCCCATCGGCCTTAGCTACACTAATGGTATTTTTATTGACAAAAGAACCATGCCCGTGAAAGACCGTGATTTTATTCTTTTTCATTAAAAAATCAATGCCACCAGACGTTTGCGAAACAACTTCATTTTTCCGCTTTATCATTTGCGGCATATTCACTTTTACCTCCTTTACATCAATGCCGTGTTTCTCAAAGGTATGCGTTGCATTATGGTAGTGTTCCGAAGAATCCAATAATGCTTTAGATGGAATACAACCTACATTTAAGCAGGTACCGCCTAAAGTGTCATATTTTTCTATAATGGCTGTTTTGAGTCCTAATTGTGCACATCGAATGGCGGCAACATATCCACCTGGCCCAGACCCTATAACTGTTACGTCGAATTTCATATCTTCAATTATTAATATTTTGATTTGATAAAAAAACGCTTTGGCTTTAATAAAGTTGCGATATTAAGGCTTTTGACGAAAATGGAGAATGATAAATTGCATCCTTTTTAAAAATAAGCCCTAAATTTCTAAGACTTCTAGATTTTTCTTAGATTTATCCGTCTTTAAAAACTTAAAACCAATAGCATCATTATCCTTTGAATCGGTAAAATATGCACTAACTCAAAAAGCGTCACCCCAAATGGGGTAACGCTTTTCTTAAAAGTTTGACTATAGCTTTATGCTTCTTGCAATTCTTCTTTATATTCTCTAACCAAAGCCTTCTGAATATCAGGTGTCACCGCTTGAAATTCACTAAAAGACCGAATAAATTTAGCTTTTCCTTGCGTTAAAGACCGCAGCGAGGAAGAATATTTATACATTTCTGCGACAGGTACTTTGGCCATTATTTTTTGATAATGTCCTTCCGAATCCATTCCCATAATCATGGCTCTACGGGTCTGTAAATCTCCCATTACATCTCCCATCACATCACTGGAACAAAGGACTTCTAAATCGTAAATAGGCTCTAATAATTGAGGAGCTGCTTTTTGGAAGGCATTTTTAAAAACCTGTGCGGAAGCAATCATAAATGCCATATCGTTGGAGTCAACGGGGTGCATTTTTCCATCGTAGACACAGACCCGAATATCTTGACAGCGAGAACCTGTCAATGGCCCTTCTTCCATTTTTTGCATAATGCCTTTTTTGATGGCATTAATGTATTTGGCATCAATTGAACCACCGACTATACACCAAAGGAATTTTAATTTCCCACCCCAAGGCAATTCCTCTGCTTCCTCCTTTCTGACCGTTAAATCACTTGGTGGTGCCATACCTTCTACGTAAGGTTCGATACGCATGTGAACTTCAGCAAATTGCCCTGAGCCGCCCGACTGTTTTTTATGTCGGTAGCTCTCCTCCGCTTTTCTAGTAATGGTTTCTCGATAAGCTATTCGAGGTCGAATGAATTCCATGGACACATTATTGACCTTTTCAATGCGATATTTAATAATGTCTAAATGTAGTTGTCCTTGTCCGTGCAATAGCGTCTGTTTTAAGTGAGGAGCCAATTCTACACTCAAAGTCGGGTCTTCTGATTCAATCACATGAAGTGCTTTCATCAATTTCTCCATATCATTTTTGCTCGGTGGCGTAAAAGCCGTCCTTATTCGAGATGGCGGGAATTGCATTTTTTCAATAGCTCTATTGATGCCTTTTTTATTTAAAGTTTGATTCGTGTGGGAATTTTTCAACTTGGTAGTCACGCCTATATCCCCCGCTTTTAGTTCATTTGTGGCAGTTCTATTTTTGCCTTCTGAAACAAATATTTGATTAAACCTTTCTGTGGTTCTAGTATCTACATTTTCTAATTCAGTGCCTGATTTTAAAGTCCCTGAATAAACTTTAAAATAAGAGACATTACCTACTTGTGGTTCAGAAATTGTTTTGTAGATAAAAATAGACGTATCGTCATTGGCATCACAAATTAAGGTTTCACCGCCTGCTAATGGAATGGCAGGACGGTCAGCAGGAGAAGGGGCTATGTCATTAATAAAGCCCATGATTCGACCACTGCCCATATTTCTGGTGGCAGCACAACAAAAAACGGGAAAAATTTCTTGATTGGCTAGCGCAATTTTTAAACCTTTTGCTAATTCTTCTTCTGACAAAGCGCCATTTTCAAAAAATAACTCCATTAAAGCTTCATCATTTTCTGCGGCGGCTTCTACTAGTGCATTATGCATTTCTTGTGCGCGTTCCATAGCGTCTTCTGGGATGGCGGCTTTAATCGGTTTGCCGCCGCCGTCTGGAAAATGATACATAACCATTCGAAGCGCATCTACTATTTTATTAAACCCAATACCTGTTTTATAGGGAAATTGAAATGGTAAAACATTACTGCCAAAACGTTCTTGGGCTTGTTCTAAAGTTGCTTCAAAATCTGCTTTATCATGGTCTAATTGATTGATGACAAATAAGGTTGGTGTTTCATATTTTTCGGTGTATTCCCATATCAATTCTGTTCCTACTTCTACGCCACTTTTAGCATTCAACAGCATCACCCCCAAATCAGCCACTTTTAAAGAAGCAACTACTTCGCCAATAAAATCATCGAAACCTGGTGTATCTATGATGTTAATCTTAGAGTCTTTCCATTTCGCATGCATCAAGGTACTAAAGATAGAGTTGCCCCTTTCTTTTTCGATATACGTGTAATCTGAAATCGTTGATTCCTCCTCAACCGTTCCTCTTCTTTTGATAGCTCTTGATTCAAAGAGCATTGTTTCGGCAAAAGTGGTTTTTCCTGAGCCCGAATGCCCCAAGAGCACCACATTACGAAGGTCTTTAGTGTTGTAGGCCATATTCGATACAATTTTAAAGGTGAGTAAATCATATTTCCAAATTAACAGGAAATACATATATAATTAATTTTTTCGGAATTTTATTTTGACCAAACACCACAATTCAAATAAAAATAAGAATCATTTGTTTAAAAACAAAAATATATTGCATTTTTATTTCATTTTACGAAATTTTAATTAATTAAATTATGATATAGGTAGGCTTATTATGGCGTGTCTAAAGAAGGAGATGGTGTACTAAATTAAAATAGATATACCAAATACTATGATTTAAGTATTTGAATTATAGAATCTGTTGGGCAAGGTTCCTCCGATGGATTGTTGTCTACTTTTTAGCGGCCTCTCTAAATATTAGCAACTAAAATTTGTCAAAAAGAATTATTACTCAAAAATTGAAGTCCTAAAACAAGCAACCCCGATGGCAGTGAAGCCATCGGGGTCGCTAAAAAAAATGGTCTTATGTATGATTAATCCGCTAGGTCAACATTTATTGCCATAGGTCCTTTTTTTCCATCTCCGATATCAAAAGTAACTCTGTCTCCTTGGTTAATTTCGACGCCTGCCGCTAAACCACTCACATGCACAAAAAGGTCTTTACCATTAGAATTTTCAGGTTCGATAAACCCAAATCCTTTGGTATCATTGAAAAACTTTACAGTTCCAGTTTCCATAATAGAAAATATTATTAAAAGGTAATATGAAGGAATTAATAAATCAAAATTGGTTGATAATCAATAACTTCGGAAATTAGTGCAAAGATGCTGCAATAAATTAGATTTTCCTAACTTAACCTTTCTTTTTCCCCCATTTGTACCGAATTTTGCGCTTTAATTCATCAACTCTTTGCTTTAACTATCATGAATCTAATAATTAATCAATTAAAAGAACTCGAAAAGGCGGCTAAAATACTACTTTCCTTTGCTGGTAATCGTAAAAAATGGTGTTTTTATGGTGATTTAGGTGCAGGTAAAACGACCTTTATCAAGGTGATTTGCCAACAATTAAATGTGAAAGAAGGGGTCACTAGTCCTACTTACTCCTTGGTAAACGAGTATGATTATATGGACAATAAGACACTTACTATCAATAATTTATACCATTTAGACTTGTATCGACTCCAACAAATAGAAGAAGCCTTGGATATTGGTATTGAAGAATATTTGTACGATGATCGTTATTGTTTTATTGAGTGGCCACAAATTATTGAGCCAATCTTACCAACAGAAGCAGTGACTATTCACATCGAAATGATGGAGGACGGGCGTCGAAAAATAAGCTGTGTATAGTTAGTTATTTACTTTGTAAAAATGCTTTATCTTAAGAAGAACTTTTCATTTTTGGTGGAAAAACAAATAATTTGACTTACCTTGTAAAACTATTAGTTATTTTTGGGGTAGATTTTCAAAGAAACTACACCTTTACGTAAATAAAATGTTTGGAATACACCTAAAATAACAGGACTAACGATTAATGAATGAGTGATAAAAAGAAGAAAATTCCTATTCCAGAGAGTCTGATTAATCAACGGTATCAGACCCAAACAGAAATGTTAGAAGTGGTCAAGAAACGAAATAATTTGACCATTGGAATACCGACTGAAACCCGCTTACAAGAAAATAGAATTGCCTTGGTACCTGCTTCTATTGCAGGTTTAGTAGCCGCAGGGCATCATGTTTTAGTGGAGGCTGGGGCAGGACTGAAAACAAATTATATTGACCATCGTTTTTCTGAAGCTGGAGCAGAAATTGTCTACAGTAGAGAACGGGTCTTTAAATGCGATATCTTATTAAAAGTAGCGCCACCTACTCTTGAAGAGATAGATTTGATGCATCCCGGTCAAGTATTAATTTCTCCTTTGCAAATTCCTATTCTTGATTCAGCTTATATAGAAAAGCTCTTAAAGAAACGAGTTATTGCCTTGGCGATGGAATATATCAAAGATGAATTTGGTAGCTTTCCTATTGTCCGAACAATGAGTGAAATTGCAGGGATTAATGCGATGACAACCGCTGCCGAATTAATGACCACAACAAGCGGTGGTAAAGGCGCATTGCTAGGGTCTGTCGCTGGAGTCCCCTCAGCAAAAGTAGTCATCCTTGGAGCAGGTGTAGTAGCAGAAGTAGCCACTAGAGTTGCTCTAGGTTTAGGAGCAGAAGTACGTATTTTTGATAATAATATTTCTAAATTGATGCGAATTCAAGGAGTTATTGGTCGACCGCTCAATACCTCTTCCTTAAACAACTATCAATTAACTAAAGAATTATTATCCGCCGATGTAGCTATCGGCGCCATGCATTCTACGTCTGGTCGTTCCCCTATCATTGTAAGTGAAGACATCGTAGCAGAAATGAAGCAAGGTTCTGTGATTATTGATGTAAGTATTGACCAAGGCGGTTGTTTTGCGACCTCTAGAGTAACCAGTCATGATAATCCTACTTTTACTAAATATGGCGTCATTCATTATTGTGTGCCCAATATTGCTTCCAAAGTAGCTCGAACAGCCTCTATCGCTGTTAGCAATATTATGACCCCTTTTCTCTTAAAAGCAGCGGATACTAGTAGCATTGAAGATTTATTATTCAATCATCACGGTCTTAGACACGGTGTTTATACCTTCAAGGGTTCTTTGACCAATGAATATTTAAGTAAGCGATTTGGTTTAAAATTTACTGATTTAGATTTATTGATGACTTCTAATTTATGATACTAGTTGCTGGTTGCTAGTTACTCGTTGGCAACCAGCAACCAGCAACTAAAAACTATGATCGCACCTGATAATGCCTTTGCGCTCTTCACTATTTTAGTCGCCGCTTCCGCCTTTGGCATCATAGGAGAAAGAAAGAACTGGTTTTTCGGCTTATCTGGTGTTATTATTACAATCACGATTACTGCTTTGCTTGTCACCTTTGGTTTTATACCATCTGCTTCTGACAGCGACTTATCCGTTCCGATTTACGACTTTGTATTTACCTACCTGATTCCTATTTCCATTCCACTTTTATTGTTCAATGTACAAATCAAACGCATCATTAAAGATTCAGGACGTTTATTGGGCATCTTTATCATCGGTGCCTTAGGCATAGCTATTGGCGCTATTATCGCTGCCCAAGTAATTGATTTGGGAGAAGAGGGATATAAAATTGCAGGCGCTTTTGTGGGCACTTATACAGGAGGAAGTGTTAACTTTATGGCTGTTTCCACCACCTTTGATTTTGTGGAAAGTCCTTTGTTTCCAGCAACTATTGCGGTAGATGTAGGGTTTACGAATGTCTATTTATTGATCCTCTTTATTTTGCCTTCTTTACAATTTGTGAGTCGTTTTTTTACGCCTTACCAAGAACTAAAGGAAATAGCCCCACCGACACCAATAAAAGCAGTAAATACCTCATCCATTACTTTAATGGAGCAACTAGCTAGGTGTTTTACCATTGCTGGCGTATTGTGTACGATCGGGATATTGCTAGGACCAATCATTGCAGACTGGATTGGTACAACCATTAATCTAGAGGTATTAATGATTACCATTTTAATTACCCTTTTGGCAAATATATTGCCTCAATTATTATTACCCTTAGCAGATGTGGCTTTTGAAATCGGTATGTTCTTAATGTACGTTTTCTTAGCAGTTATTGGTGCTGCTTCCGATATTCACGCCATTATTAATGCAGCACCAGGCATTTTAATTTTTGCTATTATTATGCTAAGTATTCATTTAGTCATCAGCTTAATTGCTGGAAGATTATTAGGTATTAGTATCCAAGAAATCATGATTGCTTCTTCAGCAAATGTGGGAGGGGTATCTATTGCTGCACCAATGGCAGCTACTTTCGGCTTAAAAAAACTCGTAACGCCTGCCATTTTGATTGGCATCTTAGGCTATGTAATTGGCACTTTTTTAGGGATTGGGACGGGCTTGTTTTTGAGGTGATGCGAATTGCCAGTTACCAGTTTGCCAAATTTCGGACAAACTCGCAACAACTGGTAACTGGTAACTCTCAACCCATTCTATTTCTTAGCCGCTTTAATCTCCGCTAAATTCACCACAAATCCATTTAATTTTTTATTCTTTTTAGCGTGCTTTTTATAGCTTGTAGCTGTTTTCATATCTGGGAATGGCCCTAAGATTAATTTATACTTTTTTTGCCCATTTGCTCCTTTTTCAATACTCATCAAAATATTTTTAAACCACTGACCTTGTAATTCGGCAACTCGTTTCATGGTATTCTCATAATCTGAAAACACGCCTATTTGAACACCATATCCTTCTTTAGCTGGACGAGTTAACTGTACTTTATATAAATCGTATTGATTATAGTCTTTGCCTGTGACTAACTCAAATTCAGGTATATCCTCTATAGGTGCTGCTTTTCTTGCTACTTGAACTTTTGTTTTAGTCGTCGCTTTTGTCTTTCCTTTAGGCGTAATGACAATAGGTTCGGAAGTTGTTGTTGCAGGTTTTGGCCGACTTTTAGGTACTACTGCTTTCTTAGCAGGTGCTGTTTTCGCCACTTCTGGTTTCTTTACAGGCACAGTGGATTTTGGAATAACAGGCTTAGCAACAACAGCTGGTTTAGGCTTAGAAGTTCCATTTTTACCCACCACTTCTAATTTTATTTCCGTTTTTACATCTCCCAACATATCTAATGCCGCCGCCGCTCGACCAGATAAATCTATAATCCGCCCTTTGATATAAGGTCCACGGTCATTGATTTTAACAACTACTGATTTTTTGTTATCTAAGCGAGTCACGCGAACTTTAGTCCCCATAGGTAACGTTTTGTGCGCCGCCGTTAATTTATTTTTATCATAAGCTTGACCACTTGCCGTTGCACTACCATCGAATTCATCACCATATTGGGAAGCTAATCCATATTCTTCTTGTGCAGTTAAAGTAAGGAAGCAAAAAGAAAAGAAAAATAACAAAGAAAAATGCTGTAATTTTCTCATAATCATATGATTTATAATTAATTATAATTTTAAAATAGCTATCCTACTAACGAAGGAGTTGTGTAGCCTAGTACGTAATTGTATTTCTTTGTGAATCTTTCCAAATCCAAATTTACCAAATAGTAGGGTCAATTGCCACTTTTTGCTACGGTTGGATTTGTTAAAGATTAGTTTTTGTACGCTATTACCAATCCTAGTGATACAATTCATGAGTCTTTGATAACTATTGTCGTTTATTTAGTTACTCGTTGCTGGTTTAGTGTAGAATAACTAGCAACCTGCAACGAGCAACTATAAAATTACTTGTCAATTATTTAGGAATTACTTCACTAGTGCTTCCGATTCATTGAACTTTTAACCTGCTTTTTTTGTAATTTTGCAGGATAATAGAAAGTGTTTTGATGATTTAATTTTAATGGTCAAACAAATAGACTTGTTTCCCTTTAAATCTCATTACCTTATAACCTTCAATAATATGAGCAAATTAGGAAAAGTTTTAGTAGCGATGAGTGGTGGTATAGATAGTACCGTTACAGCAATGATGATGCATGATCAAGGCTATGAAGTGATTGGAATTACCATGAAAACTTGGGATTACGCCAATTCTGGAGGTAATAAAAAAGAAACAGGTTGCTGTAGTTTAGATTCTATTAATGATGCTAGACAAGTGGCGGTCAATATGGGCTTTCATCATTTTATCGTAGATATCCGAGAAGATTTTGGCGACTATGTGATTGATAATTTCGTGGATGAGTATATGGCAGGCCGTACGCCTAATCCTTGTGTGTTGTGTAATACACACATCAAATGGAATTCTTTACTAAAAAGAGCGGATGCTTTGGACTGCGAATTTATTGCAACTGGTCATTATGCAATCATCAATGAACAAGCAGGGCGTAAATTTGTCACCAAGGCGGTAGATGATAAAAAAGACCAATCTTATGTATTATGGGGCTTAGACCAAGCTTGTTTACATCGAAGTAAATTTCCTTTAGGCGGGTACACTAAACCCGAAATTCGCCAAATGGCTTATGATTGGGGCTACGAAGAATTGTCTAAAAAAGCAGAAAGTTTTGAAATCTGTTTTGTCCCTGATAATGATTATCGAGGTTTTCTAAAACGACGAGTTGATGGCTTAGCAGAAAAAGTGAATGGAGGCAACTTCTTAAACATGAAAGGAGAAATATTAGGTCAGCACGAAGGCTACCCTTTTTATACAATTGGACAACGGAAAGGCTTAAAAATTGCTTTGGGCAAGCCGATGTACGTAACCAAAATTGAACCTAAAACAAATACCGTCGTTTTAGGAGAAATGGAAGATTTGATTAAAAATGGGATGACTGTCGGTGGTGTAAATTCTATGAAATACGAAACCATTCCTGACGGTTTAGAGGCCGTAACTAGAATTCGATATAAAGACCCAGGCACTTTAAGTGCATTGAGAAATAATAATATTCCAGGGCAAGTGAAAGTAGAGTTTTTTGCGAATGTCAAAGGCGTTGCTCCTGGACAATCTGCTGTATTTTATGAAGGAGATGACGTTGTTGGAGGTGGTATTATTCACAGCGGTCGCATGAATTAATTTAAAACAGAACAGAGAAGCGAGAATAGAGAAAAGAGACTTGATTAGTGGTAAAGCGACTATTTTCGACTATAAACATAGGATGCTAACATCCAACCTTTTTCCTAGAAACCGCATCTTAATTAAAAACAATTAGGATGCGGTTTCTTTTTTTCTTGTTATGTCTTCCAATAATTTTAGTCGGTTAAACCGATACCAGCATGAATCAATCTACGCCTGTATTTAAAATTGTCGAAGAAATGCCTCAATTTCAAGCGTGTGGAGCAATAAAGGTATTTCAGCACTATATTTGTACGAATCTATCTTATCCTCCCTTCGCAGAAAAGCATGGTGTCAAGGGGGAAGTAATTGTCTATTTTGAAATTAGTGCAACGGGTAAAGTTGAAAATGCTAAAATAATTCAAGACATTGGCGCAGGTTGCGGAACGACTACTTTAAACTTTGTGAATGCCATGCCTGACTGGATAGTTGGTAAACAAAAGGGCGTTCCTGTAAGCGTTGCCGACCAATTAAAAGTCGATTATCGACCTTCTAGCTTAGATTGTCGATAAATACCCAAATATATTTCCAGAGTTAAACGAAATGGATTAATTTAGAGTTTTAATATAAAAGTTATTGGGCAGTAGCGTGAAATACCTACTAACGAATGACTAATTAACTACTGACTAAATTAAAATAAATGGCGAATCGTCAATTTAATGCACAATCTTCGGGTGGCGGCTTTAATATTATTCCAGCTTTACTTATCGGTATTGTTGTCTTATTCGTATTATTCACAGTTGCTAAGTTTGTTTTTAACATTCTCTACTGGTTATCTCCTGTTTTATTAATCATTACCCTTTTTATAGACCATAAAGTAGTTATCAATTATGGTAAATGGATTTTAGAGTTAATGGGCAAGAATGTCTTATTAGGCGTTGGTTTAGCGTTGTTAACTATTGTTGCCTTTCCTGTCGTCAGTTTATTCCTTTTTGGTAAAGCCATGCTTAAAAAGAAAGTTAAGGAAATGACGCAACAATTTGAACAAAAAACACAGGGAGAATATGCCGAATATGAAGAAGTAAAAACAGAGGAAGCAGAGTGGGTAGAATTACCTCCTCCTCCCGTTAGAGAAAAACCAAAACAAATGCGAGGCGGAAAAAACGAATATGAAGATTTGTTTGAATCATAAATTTGGCTAATGCTAAATTAAGCAACCTAGCTCTTTTTCTAAAATTCTGATTAAATCAATTATTTTAGAAATATTTTATTTTTCATAAACAACTGACAATCAATTATTTTAGAAAAAATATTATTATTTTTCTATTTTAGCTAGGGTAAAAACTTGCAAAATAATAAAAAAGAATATACATTTGCGTTCGCTTTTAAAAAGCAATACTCTTAGAGTAGGTTGGTTCGGTAGCTCAGTTGGTAGAGCACAGGACTGAAAATCCTGGTGTCGGCGGTTCAAACCCGCCCCGAACCACAACAAAAAAGCCTATCGAATTTATTTTCGGTAGGCTTTTTGTTTTTAAGTAACTCACCTTTCTTCAATCAAATTGAGTAATCGCTGTCAGAATATTCCAATAAGCTTGTAACAATAGAGGGAATCCACAAGTTAAGTAGCTATAAAGCGACAAACCTTTTATCTATTCATATTCTAAAAATAAAGCTATTATGAAAAAGACATTGTTTGCAATCATGACTTTAGTGATAATTTTTACTGCTTGCAAAAGTGAAGAAAAAAGAGATTACGACCAAATGGCAAAAGATTTATGTAGTTGTATGCGTCCTTTGGCAGACGTAAACAATCAAATAAAAATTTTAGTAGCGGAAGGGAAAACACAAGAAGTTTCTGCTTTATTTACTAAGGTAGAAGCAATTGCCAAAGAGGGCGAGGCTTGTGCTAGTTCTTTAGAATTGAAATATGGTGTGGTCGAAGGAGAAAGTGAAAAAAAGACTTCTGCTGCCTTAAAAAAACATTGCCCTGATATTGCGGCAATGCTAGAACAAGGTGAAGCATCAGGACAATAGTTAGTTTTAGGTACTTACATAAATTTTTAAGTTCAAGCGCAAGTATCAAGTTCAAATTCAAGATTTCCACCAAAGGTAGTTGAAAATTTGAGACTTTTATTTAGACTTATAACACCTTCGTATTTGTGCGTGCGTAAATATGCGTATATTTGTTGCTTTGAATATAGTGAATACTCCTTTATAATTAATTGATATTAAAGGGAGTTCGTAAAAATAGACGAATGGAAAAAATGAGAATCGGCATTACTGTCGGAGATATAAATGGTATTGGTTTAGAAGTTATCTTGAAAACCATTTCCCACAAAAAAATAACAGACGTATGTACACCTGTGGTGTATGGTTCTACCAAAATTGTTTCTTATCATAAAAATATCGTAGGTATTGACGACTTTAAGTTTCAAGGCTTAAGAGACGCACATCGTTTGCACACTGATAAAATTAATATTATCAATTGCTGGCAAGATAATGTCAATATTACTTTAGGAAAAGTATCAGATGTAGGTGGGAAGTATGCCATCATGTCTTTAGACCGAGCAGTGAAAGATTTAGAAAATGGCTTAATTGATGCTGTCGTAACCGCACCAATTAATAAACAAGCCATGGACATGGCTGGATTTAAATATCCTGGCCATACAGAATTTTTCATGGAAACATTTAGTGCCAAAGAGAACTTGATGTTCATGATTACAGAGGATTTAAAGATTGGTCTAGTCACCAATCATGTTCCTGTAACTCAGGTGGGGCCAATGATTACAAAAAGCCGTATTCTAAAGAAACTACGGATTATGAATGAAACCCTAAAAATGGATTTTGGTATCGAACGACCAAACATTGCTGTTTTAGGATTAAATCCACATGCTGGAGACGGTGGAGTCATTGGCAAAGAAGAAGAAACCATTATTCGTCCAGCTATTATTGAGGCGAAGAAAAAAGGTGTAATGGTTTTTGGCCCATACGCAGCAGATAGCTTTTTTGGGACGCCTAATTACAAAAAATTCGATGCTATCTTAGCGATGTATCACGACCAAGGTTTAATTCCATTTAAGGCGTTATCTTTTGGTTCTGGCGTAAATTATACAGCAGGCTTACCTGTGGTAAGAACTTCACCTGACCACGGTACAGGATTTGATATTGTCGGGCAAAATAAAGCCAATCCAACTTCTTTCCGTCATGCCATCTACGCAGCAGTAGATATTGCTAGAAATAGAAGAGATTTCTTAGAAATGCACGAAAATCCAATTGTTAAGCAAACGAAAGACTTTAAAGAAGATGACTTGACAGCTGGTGCATTAAAAGAAGATGCTAAGGAAGCTGCTAAAGTGAAGATTTAGTACTAGATACTAGTGGTTCAAATCATAAATCCTTGACAAGTTAAATCGGCGTCTTTTTCCGTTATACTGCGTTATTTTTTTCTTAAATATCACGGCTATTCTCAAAAAAAATGCCTTGCCTAACGAAAAAATACACTCGATTAAACTATCAATTACTTATGATTTGAACCACTAGTTTTCAACTATTAGATAAACCCCGAATTTCCTTTTTTATGGAGATTCGGGGTTTTAAGTTTAGACTTCTTTTTTTAAAAAATAATTATACGGAATTTGGATTTTCAAATAACTTAAATTTTAAAAGAGCACAAATCTTTTATACAAAAAAATAGTACATTATCGTTTGAATATTATGAAAAAGATGCAGCGATTATTCTTCATTCCTATTTTCCTCTTCCTTTATATCCATTTATCTGCTCAAATTTTAACAGGTTTAAGCGCTAAATGGAATGACGATTTTTCCGAGTGGATTGTCCTTACAGACTACGAGGATGTAGCAGGTGAATTAAATATGACTTGGCGATTGCAGAATGATTGGTCTTCTTTTGATTACCAAATAGAAGATGCTTCTGGTATGATTAAAATGAAGTGGCGAGACAATCCCAATGAATGGGAAACCAGAGGAGATAATAAAATTATTACCGCTAGAACTCGTTGGAAAGATGACTCCAGAGAATGGCGAATTACCGATAATGATAAGACTTTTAATTTAAAAAGTAAATGGGGCAATAATCCAAATACTTGGCTAATTACGAATAAAGAATATGGCTATTTTGAAATGTACATGTATCAAAGAGATGATTTTAGAGAATGGGTCATTATTGATGAATTAGGAGAAGAGGTGTCTCTAGCTATGAAAATGACCATGGTTTTCTTGGTGATGCATAATTCTACGCCTAGGTTTTAATCTTAGTTGCTAAAAATTAGTGTATTGCTATGGTTAACCTTAACTAACTACTAAAATAATAAAACCCTATAGCCTTTGATTAAGGCTATAAGGTTTATACTTTAAAGGCATTTTCGTTCTGCCTATTATTTTGACTAGTTATGATTGTTTTATACCTCTTCTTCTGACTTCACCAACAACTGAAAACCATTTCCGTGAATATTAACAATTTCAATATTACCATCCGCTTTTAAATATTTCCTTAGTTTCGTTACAAAAACGTCCATACTTCTGGCAGTGAAATAATTATCTTCTCCCCAAATTTTTGTCAACGCTTCTGAACGAGGTAGAATATCATTCATATACATACAGAACATCCGTAAAAGCTGCGCTTCTTTGGGAGATAGTTTATCTTTAGATTCGTTACCATTATCACTAAAAGTAAGAATACGTAAAGGGAAATTAAAGTGATATTTACCAATAACAAACTCTTTAATTTCCTCTCTTGGGTCGGCTTTTTGCTGGCTACGCTTTAGGATGGCCTGAATTCTATATAATAACTCTTCAGAGTTAAAGGGCTTCGTGATATAATCATCTGCGCC
>CALFWI010000109.1 GCA_937928615.1 uncultured Saprospiraceae bacterium
TAGCAGAGGTCGGTCCAATTTTTTCATTAGACGACCCTCCTACTGCTCCAGGCACTAGCATCGCCGCTAAACCCATTGCCCCATTACTCCATTGCATAGCATATTGCCAATCTAAACCTTTTACTTCACTACTACTTCCTGTATTCGTATTAGTCGCCGCCAAAATAGGCTCTCCTCTCATCGTATCTTTACCATAATCATAAGTTGTCCATAAATAAGAAGCGGAAGATAATACCGCTAATAAAAGGGCAATACTTAAAACACCTCCAATCTTCATTAATTCTGCAACTTCTCCTTTCTTTACAAAAGAAACGGCCTCAATTAATACATAAATCAGCATACAAATTCCTAAATAATAAGTCATCTGTGGATGGCTAGAATTTAAGTTTAAAGCCATGCCAACCGCAAAAATAACGCCACCTAAAAGAAATTCTTTCTTAAACACTAATAGAGTCCCTAATATAACTGGTGCGATATGATAGATAGCTTTTAATTTAGTCATGTGCCCAGCTCCAAAAAGCACCAAGTTATTTGTCGATAGACCAAAACCAATTGCTCCTGCAATAGCTAACCAAGGGTTTACCCCCAATACGACCAGCAGCAAATAAAACCCTAGCATCAAGGCATTAAAATAACCGATGGGACGAGCAAATCCTAGATTTTCAATCTTTTCTAAAATACCAATTTTATTTCCTCCTCCTGAAGAAGTAATCGTATAAACAGGCATTCCTCCAAACATAGAATTGGTCCACAGAGAGGTTTCTCCACTCAATTTCTCATAAGCCTTGACTTCCTCCGCCATCCCTAAATAAGAAACAATATCTCCTGACTGTGCTACTTTTCCACTTAGTTGTGCATTAAAGTAAGCGATGTTCACCACTAAAAAAGTTAATATAGCTACAAGATGTGGTAGTGCCTTCTTAAATAATAATTGACTCATTGAATCGATATTTGTCTAAAATGAGGTTTAAAAATTCACCCAAAGATAATAGAATATTCTACTATGTAAAGGACTGATTTGGTTTACAACCTCAATTTACGATGGGAAAGGTTAAAGGTTGGTTAATTGCTTTAAACATTTTAGGAAAAATCTTAAGTCTAAGAATACTTTACTCAAGTTTCGCAGGAAATAAATAATTGATTATCAGTAAATTAAGTATCTAAAATATTTTTATAAAAGGACGTAATTCCTTATCTTTCAGTCAGTTACGATACTGAAACAGAATTACGTCAAAATGAAAGTTTTTCAAGATACACAAGTTGCCCAATATCTACAAAGTATTATGGAAAAAGACGAGCAAAAGAGCCGTTTTATCCAACAATACCTAAAACCCTTAATCCATTCGGGGCTTTTTCGGATATTAAAAGGGGTAAAAACCAAAGGGTTTAATATCCTTTCTATTGTTCAATTCTTAGCCTGTTTACCGTTAATGGGGCTATACTCAATCGGCGCAATATTCCCTTCGGAATATGCAGGTTTTGTGCTTTGCCAGAAAGATGTTTTTTATCGTTTAAAAAACAATCCAAATTTACCTTGGCGTAAAATCGTGTCTAGTATTAGTCGCCGTTTTTTAAAACTTGCCCAAACAAAGGGAGAGCTGCAAGTTGATAAAAAATCGAACAGTCCTAAATGCTTTATTTTTGATGATACTGATATTACTAAAACAGGTCAAAAAATTGAAGGCGTAAGCAAAATCTGGAGCCATGTTCAGCATCGTTCAGTATTAGGCTTTAAGGCACTTTTTCTGGGCTTTTGGGACGGCAAAAGTTTTCTGCCTATTGATTTTTCCTTGCACCGAGAAAAAGGCAAGAAGCCTAGTAAGCCTTTTGGTTTATCACTCAAGAAATTGGCTCAGCAATTCAGTAAAGAACGCCAAGATGACCAACCAAGCAAACGGCGTAAAGAAGAATTGGATGTCAAAAAAACAGATATGGTCATCCAAATGATGCAGTACGCTATTAGTCAAGGTGTTAAAGCTAGTTTTGTTTTGTGCGATAGTTGGTTTTTCTGTGAGACTTTACTACGATTCGTGGTGGTAAAGAAAAAAATGAACCTGATTGCAGGGGTTAAAATGGGAAAACTTACTTTTTCTTATCAAGGAAAAGGTTATTCGCCCAAATCTCTTTTAAGTATTACCAAACGAAAAGCAAAATTTTGTCGCAAACTTAGAATGCAATATATCCCTTTGATGGTGTCTTATAAAGGGATAGAAATACAGTTATTTTTTGTGAGATATGCCAATCAAACCAAGTGGCGAATTATTATGAATTCCGATACTAAAATGTCTTTTCTAAAGACTATCGAAATTTATCAGATTCGCTGGTGCATTGAGGTGTTTTTTAAAGAAACAAAGCAATATCTCGGACTAGGAAAATGTCAGTCGAATGATTTTGATGCTCACATTGCACATATTTCTATGACCTGCATTTTATTTATGGCTCTTGCTCTCAAAAAAAGGTTTGATTGTCACGAAACCATAGGACAGCTTTTTAGGCATGCAAAACTCGAAATGACCGAGAAAACTTTGGCTACTAAAATGTGGCTTTTGTTTTGCAAGATTATTCAGACTTTGACTGCTTTTTTTGATTTTGACCCCAAAATATTAATCAAAAAACTTTTCGATGACTCTTTTGACACCCAATTTCTTAATTTGTTTGATAATACTCCTCTTTTGGAGTAATATCGATATTCTTTTAATGCGAAACTTAAGTTATTAATTAATTTGAGTGTAGATTTGTGTATATTGTTGGATAAGCGTTTAATTAGCTCAAATGTATAAAATATTTAATATAATATAATATAAAGAAATAAAATCATTTTAACACATAAAAATATTCATTAACTATAAGTCAATCAACAAGTCTTGACAACTATCTATCCGCTATACTGGGTAAAATCGAAAAAAGACAAATTTTTCCAATAACTAAATACAGCCGTTGGTGATGGCTTTAAAGCGAATTTTAGGCTAAAACCATAATGGGCATTTTGTATGGTCTTTTCCTATAATTTTAACAGTCGTTATCATC
>CALFWI010000110.1 GCA_937928615.1 uncultured Saprospiraceae bacterium
AATATATCTGCCTAATTAATCAAATGTTCCATTCTTCTACCCTGTTTATTATCTTTCGGTTTAGTTTATTGAAAACGGATTTAAAAATTGAAAATCAATAGCTTAGCAACTTTGCTTGTCAATGTTCAATAGAGTCGTTAGGAGGAAAAATAATTCTTTTTTTAATTTACTTAACAAAAGTATAAATAATTTATTACCTTTATATTTGTTAAGTAAATAAAAAGATATGAAAGCACCTTCTTTAGGAGAATTCGAAGAATTAGTTTTACTCACCGTTGCTGCTCAGCACGATGAGGCGTATGGCGTTTCTATTCAAGAGAGCCTCGAAAAAAAAATAGACAAAAAAATTAATATTAGCGCCATTCATGTGGTCCTTAAACGGATGATGGATAAGGGCTTTGTGGATGCTCGATTTGGGGGCATTACGACTAGTCGTGGTGGAAGGCGGAAGAAATTTTATGTCATTACTGCTTTTGGAAAAAAAATGCTAGACCGACAGTATGAGATTCGTACTAGTATTTACCAACAAATCCCGAAAATTATTTTTAACGCATGAAAAAAACAATGCCCAAGAATGCCTTAAGATTCCTTCGGTGGTTTTGTCATGAAGACCATTTAGAGGAGATTGAAGGAAATTTGCTAGAGATACACGAACGGCAATCTATTACCTCTGAAAGTAAAGCCAATTGGGAATTTTGTAAAAATGTGTTCTTGCATTTCCGACCAACTTATATTCGTTCTTTTTGGTCATTCTCTAATCAGTCCGATATGCTAAAAAATAATTTTAAAATAGCGTTTCGTGGCTTTAAAAGTAATAAATTTTATAGTCTATTAAATCTATCTGGTTTGGTGGTTGGCATGTCTGCTTGCTTTTTGTTGCTACTGTACATACAACACGAAATGAGTTTTGACCAATTTCACGAAACGGGCGACCGTATTTACCAAGTTAATCTAAAAGTAAATTTTGGAGGGGATGTTTTTAACACTTCTAACACGCCGCCTCCGATAGGCGAGACAATGCAAGCTGCAATCCCTGAAATAGAAAGTTATGCTCGTTATTATCTGCCTGGTAACTTGGTATTTCGACAAGCAGACCGAGTTTATACAGAAAATAATGCGTGGGCTGTCGATTCTAATTTTTTGGATTTTTTTACTTTTCCACTCTTGGAAGGAGATGCTAAAACGGCTTTAACAAATATCAATTCCATTGTGCTAACCAAAAGTATGGCAAAGAAATACTTTGGTACAACTTCCGCTTTGGATAAAGAAATTTTATTGAATGACGCACCTTTTATTGTTTCGGGAATTTTGGCAGATTTACCTAAAGCGTCTTCTTTGCAATTCGATATGTTACTCCCCATCAAAGCGTCAAGAAATGTTAGTCGGTTTAGTTGGAGCTGGATTTGGTTGCAATTAGATACTTATGTTAAATTAAAACAACCAGCCGACGCGGAAGGAATAGCCGCTATTCATGCTAAATTTCCTGCGATGGTTTATCAATACGGTGCCAAAGCATTTAAGCAAATTGGTCGAGATTTGGACGAATATTTTGCGGATGGTAATCAGTGGAAATTATGGTTAAAACCCGTCAAAGATATACACCTGCATTCTATAACTGAAAGTTCTAGAGTAGCCAATTTAGGCAGTGCTACAGAGGTAAAGGTTTTTGGAGTAGTGGCCTTGCTCATTTTATTACTAGCTTGTGTCAATTTTATGAATTTGTCCACCGCTCGTTCTATCAAAAGAGCCAAAGAAGTGGGCGTAAGAAAAGTATTGGGTTCTAGACGGAACGACTTGATTCAACAATTTATGACGGAGGCCTTCACTTATAGTGTATTAGCAGGATTGCTGGCTTTAGTTGTGATGCAATTGATGCTGCCTTATTTTAATAACCTTGTCGGTGTGCAACTAATGATGAGTGATTTCTTTAAGGGATGGATATTACTTGCCTTTGTAGGAGGACTAGTATTAACAGGCTTTTTAGCAGGTAGTTATCCCGCTTTATACCTTTCTGGATTTAAACCGCTTACCGCTTTAAAAAATAAAATAATAGCGCATAAAGGGGGACATCATCAGGTAAGGAATGGATTGGTTGTTTTTCAATTTGCTATTTCTATTGCCCTCATAACAGTGACTTTTATCATTTTACAACAAATAAAATACAGTCAAGTAGATTTGGGAATTAATAAGGAGAATGTGCTAGTCATTCCTAACATGCAGCATCTTGGTCAACAAGCTAAAGCCTTTCAGGAAGCGCTCGAAAAATTGCCAGAAGTGTTGTCTACTACTCAATCATCGGATATGCCTACGGGAGGTTTTTATGGAGATTTTTACGTACCTGAAACAGCTGGTCAAAATAATCAATTAGCGCAAGATTTAAGTTTATCTTCTTATATGGTGGATGATGATTTTATGCAGACTATGGGGATTGAATTAATCGCTGGCAGAAATTTTGATGAACAATACGGTACGGACCATCAATCCGTTATTCTGAATGAAACAGCCGTTAAATACGTGGGCTGGGAAAATCCAATCGGTAAATATATTAGTTACGATAATAATCGACGTTTTCAAGTCATTGGCGTCATGAAAGATTTTCGAACCCATTCGTCTCGCAATCCAATTTATACTTTTGGGCTATTCCATGAATCTTCTAATGCTTATAATGAACCTCAATCTTTTATTGCTTTACGGCTTCAGCCAGGGAGCGAAACAAAAGTCATCAAGGAAACCAAAGCTTTATTGGCTAAATTTGGCAATGGCTTACCGTTCCATTTTAGCTTCCTTAACGAGGATTATAATCGCCTTTATCAATCGGAAACGCGCATTGGTCGCATGTTAGGTATTTTTACAAGCCTCTCTATTTTCATTGCTTGTTTGGGCTTATTAGGACTCATTGCATATACGATTGAACAACGAACAAAAGAAATTAGCGTCCGCAAAATATTAGGCGCATCGGTATCTGGAATAGTCGGTTTATTAGCTAAAGACTATCTAAAATTAGTCTTTATTGCTTTCTTGATTGCAGTCCCTTTCTCCTATTATTTTATCAATGACTGGCTCAACGATTTTGCGTATCGAATTGAATTAAAATGGTGGATGTTCACTTTATCAGGAGTAGTAGCAGGCCTAATTGCTTTTGCTACTATTGGCTGGCAAAGCGCAAAGGCTGCACTAAATAATCCGATTGATAGTTTGAAAATGGAGTGAGGTATGAAATGGATAATCTCTCGTGCTTTATTTAGTGATTTTTGTAAAAAGAATTTAAGAAACGAGCCGCTGTATTGGCTGTTAATAATTAGCTGAATTAACTATTTAATAATCAACTCCCTTACCTTATTACTATGAAAATCTATAATCTTTTACCTTTTTGTTTGTTGATTTTTTTGAATGCTTGTGCGGCTCAAAATACTCAGAGTACCTGGAATAATGCACCCCATTTAAACGATGGCTTTGCTATCACAAATCCTGCTGCAGTAGGTATTAATGAAGATACGCTAGGAAAGATACTTACGCCCTACAATAATATTCCAAGTCGGGATTTTCGAGTAGCTATAATCGTTAAAGATGGACAATTAGTCATGGAACAATTTTTCAGTTCCTTTGGGCGTACCAATATTCATGATATCCGGTCAGCAGGAAAATCTATTACGTCCATGTTGGCAGGAGTAGCTATGGAAATGGGCTTATTTAAACCAACCGACAAAGTATTAACCTTTTTTCCCGAATATAAAAATATCAAAAATAAAACTGCAGAAAAGTCCGCCATCACCGTAGAAGATTTATTAGTGATGTCTTCAGGATTAGCTTCTGATGATTATCAAGATGATTCGCCAGGCTTGGAAGGATATATGGCAAATTCAGCCGATTATGTACAATTTGTCTTGGATTTACCGATGGATTTCAAAGCGGGTGAACGTTGGGCTTATAGTTCTGCGGTTGCTTTTTTATTGGGGGCCATCGTGGAAAATACTTCTGGACAAACATTAGAAGACTTTGCCAGAAAAAATCTATTTGGACCACTTGGTATTGAAGGATTCTATTGGATAAAATCACCCAAGGGTAGAAATACAGGTATGGGCAACATCTATTTTCAACCGAGAGATTTAGCCAAATTGGGGCAAGTGATGTTGGATGATGGAAAATGGAACGGGCAACAAATTATACCTTCTTCCTTTGTCAAAAAGTCCTTTGAAAAAAGATTTGATATTTCACATAACGACCCTGTTGCACATGGATACGGTTATATGTGGTATATCGCAGAAATGGATGTTAAAGGGCAGAAAATTGATTATTATTTTGCCTCTGGCAATGGTGGCAATAAAATCTTTATCGTTCCTGAATTAAATATGGTCGTTACAACTATGTCCTCTGCTTATGGGACAAATTATGGACAAAGGCGGTCACGTCAGTTTTTTGAATCTGTGATGCATGCTACGGTAGGGAACGATGAATGATGAACTATGAACGATAAATTCGACGATTAAAATCAATAGCTGATCATCTTAAGACGGCTAACCAACATAAAATTCCCGAAAAATTAAAAAAAATCACCAATTACACAATCAACCCGATTATGAAAAAAATAGCACCGTATAAAGCCAAAAATAAAATACGAATTCTAACTTCGGGGTCGCTTTTCGACGGTCACGATGCGGCTATCAATATCATGCGTCGAATCATCCAAAA
>CALFWI010000111.1 GCA_937928615.1 uncultured Saprospiraceae bacterium
TATAACAGTCAATAGTACAGGCGATGAAGGAGATACTAATCCAGGAGATGGTGTATGTATCACAGTCAATTGCGATTGTACCCTAAGAGCTGCCATTGAAGAAGCGAATGCTTGGGCAGGAAAAGATACCATATGTTTTGATATTCCTGGTCCAGGTATGGATTATGATGGTACAAAATGGACGATTACGCCAATGAGTTTATTTGAAAACTTAACAGAAGCGGTTTTCATTGATGGATATACGCAGACGGGAAGTGTTATGGCTACGGCTAATGCTGCTGCCATCCTTAAGATAAAAATTAATGGAGAACATTTACCTGCGGATGGTGCTATTTTCCAAACAACCGCAGATGGTAGTAAATTAGCGGGAATGGTGATTAGTGGGAATGATGCTAGTGGGAACTCTTGTGGGGTGAATTTACAAAGTGGAAATAACGAGATTGTTGGAAATTGCATTGGCGTAAATGAAGACGGTAGCACAGGTTTTGCTAACGGAACGGGTATTTTAGTGAACGGTAGTAATAATAAAATTGGTGGAATCAATCCTGCTGATGCGAATATTATTGCTCAAAATAATGGCGCTGGTATTGAAGTGGTCAATATAGGTAGTAACGGAAATACTATTTTAAGAAATAGCTTTACTGGAAATGGAGGGATTGCCATTGATTTAGCTAGTGGAAATTCAGGAGATGATGTAACAGAAAATGACGAAAACGATGCTGATGATGGGGCCAATAATTTATTGAACTTCCCAGACTTAAAAGGGATTGCAGTGGTTAGTGGAGAGGTCTATTATGATTTTGTTTTAGATGTACCAGCGGGTGATTATCGTATAGAACTATTCAGTAACGCAGTAGCAGATGCTAGTGGCCATGGAGAAGGTAGAACCTTTATTGGCGTACTTAATATTAATCACACGGGAAATGGTCAGGAACAATTTTATGGAGATTTTACACCATTAGTACCTACTGCGATTGGTGATTATATTACCTTGACTGCTACGCAATGTACCGATGCGACTTGTACGGATTTTTATCAAACTTCTGAATTTAATGGTTATATAGAATCTGAAAGATGTGATGATTTGACAGACCCAGGAAGTATTATTGGAGAGGAGGCAGGCTGTAGTCTTCCTTTTGATCCAAGAACGATAGCTTCTGCCTCAGAAGGTACTGGTGGAGAAGGTGGTCCTGTTTATTACCAATGGCAAGAATTGCCAGAAGGTAATACCGTTTGGAAAGATATTATTGGCGCAACGGAAACAACTTATGACCCTGCGCCTATTTCGGTAACGACTAGCTATAGACGTCAAGCAATTAGAGCAAAATGTTCTGCTACTTGGCAAACGTCTAATGTCGTTACAAAAACAATTGGCGCCCTGATTAACGCAGATATTATCACTGCGCCATCTGGCCAAAATGGTTTCCTTTGTGGTGCTGCTGCCTACGAATTTGAAGCAGCTGATGCGGGATTAGGAGTAGAGTATACTTGGAATTTTGGCGAAAATGCTAATCCTCAATTTGCAACAGGAAAAGGCCCTCATTTTATTGGCTTTTTAACACCAACAGATTCCTTGGCGATTCTTAATGAGGTTGTTTTGGAGGCATCTATTAGTACTTGCGCAGCTTATGATACCACTTCTTTTAGCATCAATCCTGTTGTTTATAGTCCTGAGGTAACTTTTACAAATCCTACTACTTGTGGTGCTGCGGATGGAACGATTCAAGTCGCTGCTTCAGGAGGGAAAAATTTATGTATTAAAGTAAGTTTAGATGGTGGCGCAACTTATCAACCTGATGGTCAATTATCTTTTACAGGGTTGAGCGAAAATACTTACGATGTAGTCCTTAATTATTGTACTATTGATTGCCCCAATCAATATGGGTTTGTTACTTTAAGCGAACCGACACAAATGATTGTTGCTAATGATGAAATTCAAAATGCTTGCCCAGGATTTGGATTTGGAGGCAATGTCTCTTATAATGATAGAAATATAGAAAATGCCATTTATACCATTTTGACGAACCCTACAAAAGGAATCGTTTTGATGGATACGACTGGTGCTTTTGAATTTAGCCCAACTGTTTTTGAATGTGGTGCGGATCAATTTACTTACCAAGTTTGTAATTACACCACAAACTGTTGTGCAGTAGGGGTTGTTACCTTAAATTTTGAAGATGAATTAGTACCAGAATTAGAAAATATTCCTGCTAATTTAACGATTAACTGTGATGAAGAAGTGCCATTAGCGCCACTGGTTTCTGCCTTTGATAACTGTCCTGCTATTTCTATTGATAAAATGGAGACTAGCACGCAAGGAGAAGATGGTTGTGCGCTTTATGATTATACGATTACGCGTACTTGGACCGCAACGGATGTTTGTGGTAATACTGCTTCTGATCAGCAAACTATAGAAATTCAAGATATTACAGCGCCTGATATTTTCCGAATTTACACTTTGCCAAATGGTAAAAAAATGGTAGCAGGCGTAATGGAAAATGTAACGCAACGTTGGAAAACGATTCAATTTCCTATTGATTTCCCAACCGTGCCAGTCATTTTTACGCAAGTGATTTCTACAATTGATTCTTCTGCGGTTGCGGTAAGAATGAGAAATACGTCCATTGCGCAATTTGAATTAAAATTACAAGAGGAAGAAGCCAATGATAATATACATGGCGGAGAACACGTAGCATGGATTGCGATTGAAGAAGGGACGAATGTAGCAGGCTTTAATTTAGAAGTGGGTAGTATCTTAGCAAATCATGCTTATAGTACGGTGACTTTTGATAATACTTATGATGGTGGTCCTGCTGTATTTACTTCTTTACAATCTATTTTAGAGAGTGATCCAGCTACCGTAAGATGTGATAATGCAACGCCTACTGGTGTGAGCTTAAAAGTAGAAGAGGAAACATCTAATGATGTAGAGACTGATCACTTGACGGAGAAAGTGGGATATATCGCAGTTGATAGCTTGACTTTAATTAAAAATGATAAAAATGAAATTATTGGAGAGGTGGGAACAGTTAGCATTAATGCAGGAATTATTGTGGTTTCTTCTAATAACCATTATTATAATCCAGTAGTTATTGCAAAATATGCTGACCATAGTCAAACCGAACCTGTTTTAGTGAATGTTAGAATATTGGGGAGTAACTCTTTTGAATTAGCTTTGGATGGTTGGGAATATCAAAATAATATCCAAACCACAGGTAAAGTTTCTTTAATGATTATTGAAGGTAGTTTGCCTTTAGATATCGAAGATGCTTGTGTGAATGGGACCGATAGCTTGGTCTTAGGTGTAGATATTATAGCGATAGATAATTGTGATAATAATGTGAGCATTGTTTTTGAGGAAACAACATCCTATGAAGGTCCTGCCAAAGTTATTACCCGCAATTATTCTGCTATAGATGAATGTGGCAATGCTACTGAGTTAACGCAAACGATTCATTGTTCAGGGGTGGCACTTAGAACAAAAGCATTTTTGCAGGGGGCTGCTATTAGAAGTGATGACGAAGCATTAATGCGAGATGATTTACGTAAAAAAGTGTTAATTCCTGAAGAAGAACCTTATACAGACTTAGAAGGATTTACGCATCACGGAACGGGAGGAAGAGAAAAATTAGATCCTGCTTTATTAGCGATTAATGGCCCCGACGCAATTGTTGATTGGGTAATGATTGAATTAAGAGATAGAAATAATCCAAGTGAAGTAATTACGACTCAATCTGGATTAATACAGAGAGATGGTGATGTGGTAACAGCAAATGGGGATTCAGTGATGATTTTTGAGAATGTACCTATTAACGATTACTTTGTGTCAATTAAACATAGAAATCACTTAGCAATGTATTCTTTATATGTTCAACGATTTGGACCAGCTATCGTTCCTTTCGTAGATTTCACCAATCGTTTTACACCTGTTATGGGAGATGTTGCGGGTGTTGAGGTTGGAGATAAAAGAGCGATGTGGTCAGGAGATTTGAGTGGAGATGCTAAAATTATTTTTCAAGGGCCTCAAAATGATATATTCAATATGTTCATCCATATTATTACGGATGAAACAAATTCAGAGTTTTTAACAAACTTTATTGGAAGAGGCTATACACAAAAAGATTTTAATCTAGATGGAAAAGTAATCTACCAAGGACCTGGTAACGATAGATCGCCTTTATTATACCATACCGTTTTAGAGCATCCTGATAATGGTAGTAATATCTCGAATTTTGTGGTTCAAACAGGCGTGCAAAAAGATAGTATTATCATTGAACCGGGATGGACGGCTGTAGATGAATGTGCAGAGGATTATACAAAAAATGGTTGCGATTTTGATGGAGATGGCTTAGTGAATGAGGTAGATTTAGATAAAGATGCAGATGGTGTTCCTGATTCTTTAGATGTTGATATCTTTGATAAAAATAGTGATTCAGATGGCGATGGTATCTCTGATGATTTTGAAACGGGGAGTGATGCTAGCTTTGACCTTGGTGTGGACTCTAACCCATTAGATCCTTGTGATCCTAATCCGTTAAATGGAAATTGTGTAGGAATTGATGAAGACG
Source organism: uncultured Saprospiraceae bacterium (assembly GCA_937928615.1). Lineage (GTDB taxonomy): Bacteria > Bacteroidota > Bacteroidia > Chitinophagales > Saprospiraceae > JAFMDF01. The sequence continues at coordinate 4,569 of CALFWI010000111.1, forward strand.
GTGATGGTTATTTTGCTAATTACCCATCTACACATGCACTTTATGATGAATTAGATAATGAGGCTTGCTTCCCTGATTTGGATAATGGCAACTGTGATTGTAGAGATACGGATAGTGATGGTTTTATTACGGTTTGTCATATTCCTGGAAATAATTATGAAAATAGAGAGACAGAAGAG
>CALFWI010000112.1 GCA_937928615.1 uncultured Saprospiraceae bacterium
ACTAATCGGGCGGTGGTCAATGGTTAAATAATGTTCATCAACCGTAATAAAAGTCGAATTAATAAACTTGCTAAATTGACTCAATAATAACCAGACACCAACCCCTATATGAACCGCCATTCCTAACAAAGCACCGATTTCTCCATTCATCACTGCGGAAAAAGCAAAAGGTAGAATCATGGCATTCCAAACCAAAGTAAAGAATAGCATGAAATAACTAGAAGATTGGGTATTTCGCCACTTATAATCAATATTCAACTCACTGCGCAACCGAAACATTTCAATGCCTTCTGGTTGAAAAATTTCTTTTCTACGCCTAGCTTTTCGCTTGTCTTTTATTTTTTCTTCAAAAGGGAAAACATGGTGGCAGTTATGACATTTCGCAATGGCTCGGTCGATATTAATGTCATCCGAAAAAATTTCTGAGTCACAATTTGGGCACTCCAATTGCGAGCCTAAGGTAGGCATTTCTCTAAATAAATCAGGAAAGTCTTTATCTTGGTATTCGGTGATGTGTTCGTAATCTTGAGGCATAGTATGGTTTAAGTATAGGGGAACTTCAGTTCCCCGAAAATAATAAGATAGCATTTCGGGGAACTAAAGTTCCCCTATACTAGGCAAATTTACTCGCCATTCCCTGTTGCATTTTCAAAGCAGCAGCTCTGGATTTTTGAGCAAAATCTTCGCCATCACCTGCGAATATAATACCTCTGGAAGAATTTATTAGCAAACCACCCATATTATTTGCGCCATAGTTCATCACGCCTTGCAAATCTCCTCCTTGTGCGCCGACGCCAGGGACTAATAAAAAATTATCTGGCGCAATCGCTCGAATTTCTGTAAACTTTTCTGGATGGGTTGCACCGACGACAAACATCAAATTTTCTGGACTTCCCCAAGTCATGGCTTTACGCATTACTTTTTCATAAAGCGGCATGCCTCCTTCTTGAGGCGTAAATTGAAAATCGTTGCTCCCTTTATTAGAAGTCAAAGCCAATAGAATGACCCATTTATCTTTAAATTCTAAAAACGGTTTAACGGAATCTTCTCCCATATAAGGCGCAACGGTTACCGAATCAAAATCCATGGTTCCAAAGAAAGCTCTAGCATATAAACTAGAGGTATTCCCAATATCGCCACGTTTGGCATCCGCAATGGTAAAATGCTCTTTTGGAATATAATCCAAGGTTTTAGCCAAAGATTCCCAGCCTTTTGCGCCTAAGGCTTCATAAAAAGCAATGTTCGGCTTATAAGCCACACAAAGGTCTTTAGTGGCATCAATAATTTGTTTATTGAATTCAAAGATGGGGTCTTTTGCTCCCAAAAGATGTTTTGGAATCCGTTTAATATCTGCGTCTAAACCGACACATAGGAAAGATTTTTTTAGCTGGATTTGTTGGTAGAGTTCGCTTCTAGTCATATTAGTTTAAAATAGTTTTTAGTTCGTCAATGAAAGATTCGTAACTATATGCTTTGCCTGAATGATTTTTTATCAATTCTTGATGATTGATTTTTTGAAAAATATCCGCAGCATGAGATTCGTGGTAAGTTTTTTTAGGACGAGCAGTTAGTTTTTTAAGTAAACCTTTCGGGTCTTTTTGAAATTTTGGATTCCCTTTTGGTTGATACTTTGTTTTATAAATTTTATTAAAGGTTGCTATATCTGCTAAAATTAATGCTTCTAATTCGTAGATGATTAAGAATGGAATACATTTTTTAGACGTTCCATTTGTCACTTTTTTAAACCAATTATTTCGAATTTCTACTTTTCCTACTTCACTTTGTAACCCATCTAAATCTCTCATTAGAATTAAATAATCCAGCCTTTTAGTAATGATTTCAGATTTTAAAGCAATTAATAACTTTCTAATTCTTTCTAATTGGTTGCCTTCAAATTTTGGAAGAATTGGTATAAATACAGCTTTCTGTTTATCAAATACTCGACTTAATAAATGCCGTAAAGGCTTTGAATCATTTTCATAGTTTTCCCCAATTATGCCTACTCTTTTCATATTACCTCTTCTTCTTCGTCAAAAAAACTGGTCAGCGTCCAGAAGTCGCTTAAAAAGAAACTTTCTTCTTCCATAAATTTAACCGCATGCGCCTGTTCTTCTTCTGACAAGTGCCGCATTTTCGTGCCCAATTCTTTTTTATGACTAGTTAGAATAATTAGGTCTAATTCATTGTCTTCTAGAATATCTAGGGTTTTAGGAGCGTGGGTCGTTATAATGATTTGTTTATGTTCAGATTGTTCTTTTAGGAAGGTTAGTATTTTTCGGTATTGGTTGGGATGTACACCTATTTCTGGTTCTTCTACAAATGCTAAACCTTTTTTTAATGTAATTTCAGTAATTATATAAAAAAGACGTTTAGTCCCATCAGAAAGCATTGGCCATAAAAGCCATTCCCCATTTACATAAAATTCAAATGTTAAAGAGCTTATTAAATAACTATGGCTATTTTCGTTAAGTAAAAAATTTTCATTAACTCTTACATTTTG